>CAKZVJ010000161.1 GCA_937923345.1 uncultured Saprospiraceae bacterium | reverse complement strand
CCCATGATAATGCCTACGATACCGCCCAACTGGCAGATCAAAATCGCCTCTGTCAAAAACTGAATCAAGATGTTGCGGCTGGTAGCGCCGACCGCTTTGAGGATGCCAATCTCACGCGTGCGCTCGGTGACGGAGACCAGCATGATGTTCATCAAGCCAATCGAAGCGCCCAGCATGGTGATCAGACCGATGCCGATAGTCGCCGCTCGGATGGTGGCGGTATTCTCTTTTAGGATGGACATCAGATTGTCGCTCTTCCTGATTTCAAAATCATTTTCTTGGTTAAATTTTAGCCGTCTGATATTTCTGAATAATCCGATGGCGCTGCCTTCGCCAGCATCCAAATCTTCCGCATTCGTCACGCCTACATCAATCGAAAAATTGGACCTCGAAGAGGAGTAAATATTTTTGGCAGTCATCACAGATATATACACGGCGTCATCCTCGTTTTGGCCCATAGTAGCCCCCTTCTCTTCTAAGGTACCGATGACCTTAAATCGGCGACCGCTGATACTGATATATTTATTGAGTGCTTTTTCCGCAGACTTGAACAGCTTCTTGACTATGCCCGCTCCTAATACGGCGACATATTTATTCTGCTCTGCCTCCGTTCTTTGAAAATTTCGCCCCTTCAGAATGGTAGACCCGCTCAGTTCAAAATTGTTCTCATCGACTCCGATCACTCGGATGTTTGGATTGGTCTCCTCCTCCCCCGCCTTGATGGTCGCGATGGAGGTGCAAAAGTAAGTTACAGACACCTTCGCATTGAAGTTGTACTTATCCTTGAAAGTCATCGCCTGATCAAAACTGATGGGATCGCCCCGTAGCGAACGGCCTCGGCCTCGGCGGACGCCTTCCTCACGGGCAGGCTTGATGGAAAAAGCGTTGGCCCCCAGTCTACTAAAATTGTCATTGAGAGAATACAAAAGACTATCGAACGAGGTCAATATCCCTACCAAGGCAGTTATGCCTAGAGCTATAATCATCAGCGTCAGGACAGACCTGAGTAGATTAGAGCGTACTGCGACAAGCGCAGACCTGATATTTTCCATCAACTTCATCGTTGGTGAATATCCGAATAATTATGTGGTTTAGCTTATTTTTTTCGATAAAAGCCGAGTATGTGGAGACTAGTCGCTAAGATTGCTGAAAATTCTCTAGCAATATGCCTAGCATTTCTTCATGAATGTCAGGACTACTAGCGACTATCTGCTTCCCGAATAGATAATTTTTATGCCCTTGAAAGTCGTTGATCATCCCGCCAGCCTCACAGATCAAAACGATACCCGCCGCCACATCATAAGGCTGCAGACTGTACTCAAAAAAGGTATCATATCGACCCGCCGCTACATAGGCAAGATCAATAGCCGCTGCCCCTACGCGACGTATCCCTCGGGTACGCTGCATCAGTATTTTGAGCGTCGCCAGATACTGATCCGTCATCCCATAATCGTAGTAGGGAAACCCAGTACTCACCATACTATCTGCGAGTCGGATGCCCGTACGGACACGAATAGGATGGCCATTGAGATAGGCACCGCCACCCTTCCAGGCATAAAAAAGCTCCTTGGTCTGCACGTCTAAGACGATCCCAATAGACAAAGTAGTACCCACCTCTAGCGCAACACTGATATTGTAGCAAGGCAATTGGTGGAGAAAATTGGTCGTCCCATCTAGCGGATCTATGATCCAACGCAGTGGGCTATCCTTCTGCGCCACGGTTTCTTCCTCTGTCAGAAAACTCGCTTCTGGCAGTATCTCTCCGAGCCCCTTGACCAATATCTTTTCGGATTCTTTATCGACATAGCTCACGAGGCTGTTATGCGCCTTCGTTTCGATTTGCTCTACGCCGACCTTTCCCGCCTGCTCCAAAATAAAAGTGCCTGCGACTTTTACTACTTCGCAGGCACGTTTACATATATCTTCTAATTGAGATGTATTCATATCTTCTTGAGATTAACCCATTTCTGCAACGACCTCTTCTACCTCAGGCACCATCCGCTTGAGCATCCCTTCGATACCCGCCTTGAGTGTCACTGTAGAAGATGGACATCCACTACAAGAACCTTGTAGGATTACGGTTACGATTCCTTTATCAAAATGCTTAAACGCGATATTACCACCATCCATCTCGACTGCTGGCTTCACATAGGTCTCGATCAGTTCTTTGATTTTCTTCACGATAGCGGCATCATTTTCTGAGTAGTCATAGCTCTCGCCACGCTCCGCCTCCAACTTATCCATCGCCTCTTGAAAACCATCTTTGATGATCACTCCATCCGACTCGATATAGTCCTTGATCAACTCCTTGAGCTTATACTTGAGGTCTTCCCATTCGTAATTGAACTCTTTTGTCACTGTGACAAAATTGTTTGATATATATACCCCTTTGCAATAAGGCTGCTCGAACAACATCGTTGCGATAGGCGACCACTCCTCTGCTAGGGCTTTTTCTTTAAAATCAGCTGTCCCTCTCCACAACATACGATTGGTAACAAACTTCAACGATTCCGGATTCGGCGTATCCTCGAAGTATAACATGATTGGGCTTTTAGCTACTTTCTGCTCCATAATTTTTAATCTATTTGGTACAAAAATAACACTTTTTTAGCTCATTAGTTGGAATAAGGAGCTAGGTATTAGGTACTAGGTACTAGCAGTTTGGGACTAAATTGGTGTTTTGTCATCTTTTGGAGCTATTTAATAGGTGTGCATAGGTATTAGGTGTAAGGACTTAGCGCTGAAAAATCAGCTTGTAATCTTTCCTCTTATCACGAATAAAGATGTGCACTTGTGCTTGAATCTTATCAGCTTTCTCTACTCATCATGGCTAGTTCCTAGTACCTAGCTCCTTGCAACCTTTTTTATGGGTCTACCCTGACGAGCCTCCTTTAGGGTCGGCTGTCAGCGTCGCTATGATACAGGACTCGGCAGTCGCCTCGGTGCTGCGCACTTCCTCCCCTCGCCCACCTGGCCACCCGCTGTCGTCACCCTTTCTCAGCGCTAGCCCGAAAAAAGGTACTAGCTGTTAGGTACTAGGTGCTAGCTGCTAGTTGCTAGTTGCTCTTTCCCAATTTTTAATTAATTTCATGCCTCTAAAAAAATAGCAGCATGGTACAAAAGCAATTGATAGAATGTGTTCCTAATTTCAGTGAGGGAAATGATATGACTATTATCAAGCAGATCACGGATGTGATAGAGGCGGTAGATGGCGTAAAATTATTGGACGTAGATCCAGGAAAAGCAACCAACAGAACAGTAGTCACCTTCGTTGGAGAACCAGAGCCTGTGATAGAGGCGGCCTTCCAAGCTATCAAAAAAGCAGCTGAATTGATAGACATGAGTAAGCACTCTGGGGAGCATCCTCGTATGGGCGCGACAGATGTATGTCCATTGGTACCCGTATCCAATATCAGTATGGAAGAAACGGCCAAGTACGCTCACAAATTAGGCGAGCGTGCGGGTAGTGAATTGGATATTCCATTCTATATGTACGAATCTGCTGCTACTAAAAAAGACAGAAAAAATCTGGCGACTGTGCGTGCTGGTGAGTATGAAGGTTTATCTAAAAAATTAAGTCAGCCAGCTTGGAAGCCGGACTATGGTCCAGCTAGATTCAATCCTAGAGCTGGAGCAACCGCTATTGGTGCCAGAGACTTTTTGGTAGCCTATAATGTAAATCTAAATACCACTTCAGTAAGAAGAGCCAATTCTGTAGCATTTGATGTGAGAGAAAAAGGGCGTATCAAGCGGAAGGGAGATCCATTGAATGGCCCTATCGTCAAGGACAAAAAAGGAAACCCTATGCGTACCAAGGGAGCTTGCAAGTCTGTCAAAGCGATTGGTTGGTTTATTGAAGAATATGGTGTCGCCCAGATATCCATGAACCTGACCAATATTTCTGTAGCACCACTGCATGAGGTATTTGAAGCTTGTGACAAGAGTGCCACGAAGAGAGGCATGCGAGTGACTGGATCGGAGTTGGTAGGATTAGTACCACTTAAGGTGTTGATCGACGCGGGAAAGCACTTTTTGAAAAAACAAAATAGATCTCTCGGGGTGGCAGACTCTGAGATTATAAAGATAGCAGTGAAGTCTTTGGGCCTCGATGAACTTGGGCCTTTTGACCCATCGAAAAAAATCATCGAGTACCAATTAAGGGATGCTGGTTTTGCGCCATTGTTAGCGATGGACTTGCGCACCTTTGCAGATGAAACGGCTTCTGAAAGTCCTGCTCCAGGTGGAGGGTCTATATCTGCTTATGTAGGTGCTTTAGGTATTTCATTAGGGACGATGGTTGCGAACCTATCGGCTAACAAGAAGTCTTGGAATGACAAGGTAGCATTGTATTCTGATTGGGCAGTCAAAGGGCAAGAGCTCAAAGACGAGCTTCTTGGATTGGTAGATGAAGACACCAAGTCATTCAACAAAATCATCGAGGCGATACGTCTTCCTAAATCTACCAGCAAGGAGAAAGAAACAAGAAGCACAGCGATACAGGATGCTACCAAGTACGCCACTGAAGTTCCATTGAAAGTAATGGAAGTGACGGACAGCACTTTTGACATTTTGAAGAAAATGGCTGTGATAGGGAATCCTAATTCTGCTTCTGATGCGGGTGTAGGTGCCTTGTGTGCGCGCGCTGCGATACACGGCGCTTATCTCAATGTAAAGATCAACGCTAAGGATATCAAAGACGAAAAATTTGTCGCTCGTGTGCTTAAGAAAGCTGATAAGCTAGCGAAGCAAGCTGATAAGAAAGAAGCAGACATATTAAAGTTGGTCAATAAAGCTATAAAGTAAATTTACCAAACATATCTAAATGCTTGGTATTTAGTAGAAAGCAACTTAAGTTTTTGTTAATTGTAGTGGCTGCGCTACAGATACAATGATTAGCACAATTTTGGTATAAACTATGGTGTTTACATGTGGTAGCGCTGTATTTTGTCTCTATATAGCAGCTACCTTAAGTTTAAATTTAATCGAGTTGATATGAAAAATATTTGGACGCTTACCTTGGCATTTTGTTTTCTTGCATTCACTTGTGTACAAGCGCAAGGAGACAAATACACCTACCTCACGGATAAAAAATTCAATTCTTCTGAAGATTTGTTTGGCTACACCTTTGTGCCGGGTATCATGGAGATCGCGACACCGGGTCAGACGTCTCAAGGAGAACAACAAGAAATATCTGCTGGCTCTGTGAAGTTCGGTATTACAAGAGGTAATCTTTTTGTGAAAGGAAAAGGCATAGATGGTGTCCACAATATCAACCAAATCAACACCACCGACTATGGGTACAAAATGGTACTCATGAATGCGCGTGATCCCAAACAGCAAGGACATCTCAAAATTATCAAGCTCAAGTCTTATGTAGACGCATTGGTATTCAAAGCCTCCAATGACGCTAAAGAAATGATCTTTTTATTGCCGGAGATTAGCAAGACCTTGGCACAATCTGAAAAAGAATACTTCACAGATCGAAATGAGATCGAACTGGAATATGAGGAGGATATATGGGGAATGGATTTAAACCCTTTCTTCAAAGTATTCATGCCTAAGCGAGTATATCAAAGAGTGCAAAAATCAGACAATGTGAAACTAAGCTTTGTGGTGACTGAAACCATCATTGAAAAAGGAAAGAAAAACAAAGACGTCGTCTTAAGCATGAATGAGCCTAAAAAAGAAGAAGTGGCTGTCGTGGAGGAAAAGGCACCAGAGCCAGAACCAGTTGTCGAAGAGGTAGTCGAAGAAGAAGAGGAGGATGAAGATGAAGGTTTCCCTTCCTACTTCACGGTAAAAAAGAAAGAACCTGTCAAAAAAGAAGTTGTTGAGGAGGTAGTGGAAGAAGCCCCAGAAGTTATCGAAGAAGAAGAAGAGCTCTTTGCGGATACAAAAGAGATAGAAGAAGTTAGAGAAGAAAGAGTCGAAGAGGAGGGCAACAAAAAGGAAAAAAAGAAGAAAGTCAAAGTGGATATTGACTATGAAATAATAATCCAAGATTTCGTCTTTAATGACGATGGCACACATGAACCCATCGAAAGAAGGCTGAAGGTAAAAGACTGGAAACTTAGAGAAGATGAGTCGGGTAGCAACCCTTATGAAGTATACCAATTAGAACTAGAAACCAACAAAGGTTCTGCCTATGTATATCTAAGTTCTTCAAAGAAGATCACGAAAGTGGACCTTGGAGAAGTGGTGTATCTTATGCGTGGAAACTAATACTCCGAGCTTAGAAACTAAACCCAATAGAAGCTTGTAGGCTGATATTTCTATCGAAATCATCCCGGAAAATGAAGTCCGAACCATTGATTTCTCCTAGCGCACGGTCGACTTCTTCGTCGGTCACGTCTGTGAGACCGTAGTTAAACCTTAGTCCTACAAACAGACTACGGTTGATAAATACATTGGCCGCAGCATGTACCCCAAAATCAAGTCTATTGAAGAGCCCAGTTTCAGCTCCCTCTGGATACTCATAATAAGCTTGTAGGTTCTTTGGGATCTCAAACGATGTCCCATTAATCATTCTGAGTTCTGTGTCTCCATCTATAAATTCGCCAACCTCATCGCTAAAGAATCTATAATCTAAGCTTATGCCTCTAAATTCATCTCCATCTACTTGACCTTGCTCTTGGAAGATTAACTCTCCTGCACCAGTAGAGCTAATCAAAACTGCCACATTTGCACCCGCAGTCAATTCCAACCATTTTATAGGTTTGACATATACCATCAATGGGATATCAATATAGGCATTTGATATATTGAGATTCATTTCTCTAAATCCTTGACGAATGAGTCTATCTTCACCTGTAAAAGATAGCAATCTCATATAAGAATCTCCTTGGAATTCGTAGCGCCCTCCTTTTTGGGAAAACAAAAACTCTCCTCGCACACCAAAGGCATCCGTAATCTTATTACTCACTACCACCCCAAGATGAAATCCTGAATTTTGTTGAAAGGATTCCAAATCCATACCTCCAGCTTGTTCGATATCATCTGTATCAAATTGGGAAAAGTTGAGACCTGCTTTAAATCCGAAAGTCAATTCCTGAGCGGTGATATTTGTCAAACAAAACAATAAAACGGCAAGAGTGTAGGCTAATCTATTCACTATCCTTAGGCTTAAATAAAGAGTTTATAAAATAATAAGAGCACAGTTTTACTTGCTAAGCTCCACAACATGCTCCAACCGTATTGCTACTTAAAGAGCTCCATTCCGAATCAATAGTTGGTTCAAAAGCTTTACCAGGTTACGATTCCTGAATTCGAGGACGAATATCGTCTTTTTAAGCAAAGTAAGAGTTGAAATAGTCGGAAATTTGAGCATTATTGTACTTTATTATGTCAATTGTGTTAAAAAATTGGTAAAATTTTGACATCTGCATTAATAACAATGCATAGCACGTATATTTCTATTATATTTAAAGATATATGAAGAACGTATTACTCTACTTTTTTATTTGTTTCACAACTTGCTGCGCAGCCCAGGGCTTTAGCCAGTCATTTGTGGCGGATGAAACGTACGGTATCTCTTCTACTCAAAGCAATCCTGATCCTACAATTTCGATTTTCCCTAATCCAGCTACTGAATTCATCACCATTGAAGATTCAGATAATATAGTGGCAAGGGTTACTTTTTACAATGTGCTAGGAAAAGAGATAGCTACCTATGAAGCTAACAATAGGAAAACATTTGACATGATGCACTTCCAAAATGGCATCTACCTTGTCCAACTCAAAGACAATCAGGACCAAATCCTCAGCACGATTCGTGTTCGAAAGATTTAGTTTACTCTCTCATTATTTTTAAGATAGATACTTTCCTACTATTGGCATCCGTCTGCCCATTCCAAAAGCTTTTCTAGATACCCGTAGCACTGGTGCAGTCTGATAGCGTTTGAATTCATTGATGTTGACCATCCGTAGTATTCTTTTCACCAACTTGGCATTGTAGCCCATCTCAATTATTTCTTCTGGACCTTTTGTATTTTCGATGTACTCAAACAGTATGTCATCTAGGATATCATAGGGTGGCAAGCTATCCGAATCTTTTTGATCCGGTCTTAGCTCTGCAGAAGGTGGTTTGGTGATGGTGTTTTCAGGAATGACCTCGCCATCCTTATTCATGTATTTAGCTAAAGCAAACACTTCTGTTTTATACACATCTCCTAATACGGATATTCCTCCGCACATGTCACCATACAGGGTTCCATAACCAACTGCCATTTCGCTTTTATTGGAGGTATTCAATACGATGTTTCCAAACTTGTTGCTCATAGCCATAAGTAGCATACCTCTAATTCTAGCTTGAATATTTTCTTCGGTAACATTTGGACTAGTTCCAATAAAGTGAGGCGTCAATATCTGCTCAAATGATTGATACACAGATTCTATCGGCATGATATCGTATTGGATTCCGAGATTGGCAGCTAATGCACGAGCATCATTTACAGAGTGATCTGAAGAATATTGCGAAGGCATCAAAACACATCTGACATTCTCAGCGCCCAATGCTCTAGCTGCCAATACGGTTGTTACTGCAGAATCTATTCCTCCAGAAAGTCCAATGATTGTTTTGGTAAATCCAAGCTTCTTGAAATAGTCTTGAATCCCTAGTACAAGTGCATCGTGTATCAACTCAATTTTATCTTTCGCTTGAACCTTCTCCTCTTTATTTTCTACGATATCTTTGAGCTGAAAGTATTGAATAGCTTCCTCAAAAAAAGGAAGTTCCGCATGAATATTTCCATTTGGTGCACCTACTAAAGAGCCTCCATCAAAAATGAGCTCTGTTTG
Source organism: uncultured Saprospiraceae bacterium (assembly GCA_937923345.1). Lineage (GTDB taxonomy): Bacteria > Bacteroidota > Bacteroidia > Chitinophagales > Saprospiraceae > JALZVN01. Next base: position 16,335 of record CAKZVJ010000161.1, on the reverse strand, counting down.
CGCACCAATATGATTAACATAAAATAAAGGCAGCTTATATCTATTCAGGTTTTCTTTGACAATATCTATTCTGTCTTGAGCGTGCTGGTAAGTAAATGGAGAGGCACTCACATTGATGACAAAATCAGGCTTTTGCTTCACCATCTCATCTAATGGGCAAGTGGTATATAATGGATTTTCGTTACCGATATTCCAAATATCTTCACAGACCGTCAGGGCTATTTTCTTATCCCTATATTGAACGATTTTGAATGTGGACGCTGGTTCAAAATATCGATACTCGTCAAATACATCGTAGGTAGGCAATAGTGCTTTGTGTTGCACATGCAATATCTTTTTATCTGCTAAGAAATAAGCAGAGTTGTATAGATCCTTCCCTTCTGGAACTGGATTTCTACTGGGACTACCTACCACTATAGCGATGCCGTCCGTCAAGGCAGTGAGTTCAGCGATAGCTTGATCACATAATTGAATAAAATTATCAAAATCAAGAAAGTCTCTGGCGGGATATCCACAAGTTGCTAATTCGCTGAAGCAGATGATATCTGTATTTTCCTCTTTGGCACTGTCTACTGCCCTTTTCATCTTTTCCACATTCCCCTTGAAGTCTCCGATGAGGAAATTTAACTGCGCTATAGCTACTTTCATATTTCTAAACTTTATGAGTCCACTCTGAGAACTCACGAAACCACAAAAGAACTCTTTTGGAAAAAATCTCATCCAAAGTAGTCCATTTTTTGCAATCCGCTAGTTTTCTCTGAGGACACATTTATGTAATCCATACAAAGGTAGCATTTATAAAAATTTGTACCTTTGGAAAATGAGCAAATTCATAGTTTCCGCAAGAAAATATCGTCCGGACCAGTTTCAGGACGTAGTCGGTCAGGAGCATGTCACGAGTGTCTTAAAGCAAGCATTATCTTCTGGAAAGGTAGCACAAGCCTTTCTTTTTACCGGTCCTAGAGGGGTGGGAAAGACGACATGCGCTAGAATATTGGCAAAAACGCTCAATTGCCTCCATCCCAGTGAAGATTATGAACCCTGTAACAATTGTGCCTCTTGTGAATCATTTGCCAATAACGCTTCTTTTAATATCACGGAGCTAGATGCTGCTTCTAACAATGGAGTGGAACATATCAGAAGTCTAATTGAAAAAGTTCGCTTTCAACCCCAACAAGGAAAGTGCAAAGTCTTCATTATAGATGAGGTCCACATGTTATCCTTGCAAGCGTTTAATGCTTTTTTGAAGACCTTAGAGGAACCGCCTTCATATGCTTACTTTATATTAGCCACCACCGAGAAGCACAAAATCATACCTACTATTTTATCTCGATGTCAGATTTATGATTTCAAGAGAATCCAGGTAAAAGACATCGTATCTCATCTTCAGGTTTTATCAGAAAAAGAGGGTTTGAAGGCAGATGAAGAGGCACTGCATCTCATTGCACAAAAAGCAGATGGTGCGCTGAGAGATGCCCTATCTATATTTGATAGAATGGCTAGTCTGAGCAATAAGCACATTACCCTAGAGGTGGTGACTACTAATCTAAACATTCTAGATTATGACTATTACTTCAAAGTGGTAGATCACCTTTTGCTTGCGGACACGGCAAATGTTCTTTTGACATTCAATGATATTGTATCTCGTGGATTTGAGCCGGACATTTTCATGCTAGGACTCGCGGAACATGTGCGAAATCTACTTGTAGCCAGGGAAAAGGCGACTCAATCGCTGCTAGAAGTGAGTGATAAACTGGCTAAAAAATATATCCAACAAGCAGAGAGTAGCAGCCAATCTTTCTTATTAAATACCCTGCATTATCTCAATGAATGCGATGTGCAATTTAAAATGGCAAAAAATAAGAAGCTGCATCTGGAGCTTTATTTAGTAAAAATAGCACACATCAGTCAGGCCATCCAAGTTCATTTAGAGGGAGGAGGAACTGTAGTCGCTGAAAAAAAAACTCCTAGTCGAAAAGCGCCTGTCATAAATACTCCTGCTCCCACTCCAGTAGCTAAACAAAGTGCTGCAGCAAGCACACCAAAAGAGGTAGTCAAAACTCCAAGTCCAGTTGAAAACAAAACGGTAGAAGAACCCATTGAAAAATTGGATGCTCCACAGGAAAACAACGGTAAACCTGCGCCAGCCAGCCATGTAACCAAAGCTAAAAGTCCAAAAACTAGCACAATAAAAGGTAAATTAGGCACCTTAGCTACTCCTAAGTTATCTCTAGACAGCATCACAGAAGAAGTGAAGGAACAAGCAGCTGCGGAGCAAAATATAGTCAAAAAGGAATTGAATTTAGAAAACCTGAAAGAAGTCTGGGCAGCATATTGCAAAAAGGTAGAAAGTAACTCTGTACGTACGACTTTAGAGGATACAGATCTCAGTATAGTGGATGGCTCTATCATATCAAAAGTGGGATCGAAAGTAGCAGCTGGGCATCTCAGAGAGGAATCAAACTTGATGCAATATCTACGCACCTACTTTGGAGATCCTGGACTTAGACGCTTTATCGAAATAGATAAGGAAAAAATGGAGCAAGTAAATCAAAATGTCAAAATTTTGAGCTCAAAAGAGATTTTTGAGAAATTTTGTGAAAAAAATAGTTTATTGCTCGATTTTACCAAAGATTTGGACTTATATCCAGATTAAAGCCACCCACAAACAACCATTTCCATTTTTATACAGTATTATTTTCGTAAGGTCAATTGTGGCATTACGAGGCATTTTACCACAATGCTCTAGTTTTAATTTAAACTATATCAAGCAAAAGCTTGTTTTCATTTTAACAGCCCAAAAATAATACATATGACGAATCAATCATTTTGGTACCTAGAAAACATAGATTTATTTGGCCTCTTATGCCCAAACAAACTTGGAGAATCTGATGTAATATCAAATCAATCCAAAACTTTCAAAAAAGGAAGTAACATTTATCTTCCTGAGGATGATTCAGATAAACTCTTTTTAATCAATGAAGGAAGGATAAAAATAGGTGTCTTTGGAGACGGAGGTAAAGAAATTATCAAATCTATTATTGGCAAAGGGGAAGTCTTTGGTGAACTCTCTATCGTAGGCGAGACCAAGCGAAGAGATTTTGCATTAGCTATGGAAGAAACAAGCGTATGTGTCATTACCCTTGACGAGGTCAAAGAGTTGATGATGGAGAACAGCAACCTACAAATGTTTTTGATGAAACTAATAGGAAATCGTATCCTAAAAGTCGAAAAAAGGCTTGAATCATTAGTATTCAAAGATTCTCGCTCTCGAATAGTAGAATATTTATTGGAATTGGCACAGACAAGAGGTCAAAGAGTAGGTTATGAAATGTTGGTACGAAAATTTAATACCCATCAAGAAATAGCAAATTTAACTGCTACTTCTAGACAAACGGTAACTACTATACTCAATGAGCTCAGATCAAGGAATCTGATTACTTTTGACAGAAAAAGACTTCTTATAAGAGATTTGGAATTGTTAGAAAAAGAAGCTCTCGTAACTGCCTAAGTGTATACTGATAATCTATATCTTTGTATTCCAAAAGATATAGATCAGTGTACCAACTACTTAAGCCTTTAGTATTTTTACTAGACCCAGAAAAAGCCCACCACCTCACTATTACTTTATTGCGATTGTTGCGTAGGACACCCATCCTAGGATCACTTGTCATAAACAACTGGCAATACACCGATCCCTCCCTTCATAGATCATATATGGGAATAGATTTTCCTAATCCAGTTGGGCTTGCTGCAGGATTTGATAAAGATGGTAAATACTTTGAAGACATGACTGCTCTAGGCTTTGGCTTTATAGAAATCGGCACAGTCACTCCCTTACCTCAAGCTGGCAACCCTAAGCAAAGGTTATTTCGTTTAATCAAAGATCAAGGCATCATCAATAGAATGGGCTTCAACAATGAAGGTGTGGAAGCTATGGTAAAGAGGTTGAAAAATAGAAAGAATACTAAAATCATAATTGGTGGCAATATCGGCAAGAACAAAGTGACTCCAAATAATATTGCAGATCAAGACTACATTAAATGTTTTGACCAACTTCATCCCTTGGTAGATTACTTTGTCGTCAATGTAAGTTCTCCCAATACGCCCAATCTAAGAGATCTCCAAGAAAAAGAGCCCTTGACCAAATTACTCAGAGGACTACAAGAAAGAAATGATACATATACAAAACGAAAGCCTATCCTCTTGAAAATAGCTCCAGACTTGACAAACGAACAACTGGATGACATCCTTGATATCGTAAAAGACACTGATATACAAGGGGTCATCTCTACTAATACCACTATAGATAGAAGCGGGCTTAAGACTTCAGATAAGGAGATTGAGCAAATTGGAAATGGTGGCTTGAGCGGTGCTCCTCTAAAAGATCGCTCTACAGCCGTGATCAAATATCTTGCGGATAGAATTGACAAGCACAAAATAATCATTGGCGTAGGTGGCATTACTTCGGGCCAGGACGCTATAGAAAAACTAGAAGCAGGTGCTTCTTTAGTGCAGGTTTATTCTGGACTAGTTTACGCTGGCCCAACCTTAGTAAAGGAAATCAATCAAGCGATCGCCGCCCATACCAAGCAGGCACAACCTGCTTAATGGACAGTCTGTCTCGAACTACTCTCCTACGACTGGCAGCACATGAATAGTGCATATCCGCAAAGTCCCTCTATATACATTTCATGAGTAAGCGGGGGTCGCCTCAGAGAGGCGAAATGTTAATAGCTTGGGGTGTGTAAGCCCCAAGCAAAGAATAAGGCAAAATCCAAATTGGCGGGATTTTTATTTGAAAAATCGTGACAATTTGAATGCAAGAATTACCCTGTTTTTACAACAATTTCATGAAGAACGAAGCAATTATTTATAGAGAACCACCAGCAAAATTATGTTGCTCAAAAACTTACATGACTTCTGAATATCCATATATAGATCCATCAAAAAAGTATAGCGTAGCACCGCAGGTGTGAAGCTCGACAAACAGAGTGCGTAAGAGGCAAGCGGTGGAAGCGGCACCGACTTTTTTGTCGGTATTAGCGGACGACGCGACCACGTCCTAGCGTAGGCCCCGCCGGAGCTAGGGCTGTGGGTGACCCCAAAATCACTGTATACAAAAAGCAAATAATATGTATATCTCTGGCAATAAATCTAATACAGGTAAGGTATAGGTTTGGCACTTTTTTCGCTTAAAACAGTATATACCCATTCATTGAACCTCCCAATTGTAGTAAATATTAGTAAAACGCATGGAGGAAAATAAAACACCACTTATCAGCGATAGCCGAGTCTGGATAGCAGGCGTATCCGTTGGCTTAATCATCTTATTGACCTTAATTTCTAATTGGGACTCGTTGCATATAGTCGTCAATTGAACGGTTATGCTAAGGTTTGCTCTACTTAACTATTTTTAGACTTAAGTCTTTGCTCGTGGGAGAGTGTGTCAGAGATCCTGAGGATATAAAGTTGACGCCGGTCTCTGCGATGGGTCTGACGGTCTGAAGCGTGATGCCACCAGATGCTTCAACTTCAAATCGGCCATCAATAATTTTTACCGCTTCTGCCATCTTAGGCACCTCAAAATTGTCGAGCATGATGCGTGTCACAATGCCCTCACCGACAGTTAACACTTCGTTCATTTCTTTGAAATCTCTAACCTCTACCGTAACGCCTAGTTTCATATTTTTTTGCTCAAAATATTCCGCCACTTTAGCGACTGCTTTGGTGATGCTGCCACTGGCATCTACGTGGTTGTCCTTTATCATAATCCAATCATACAGACCATCTCGATAATTGGTACAACCGCCAATGCGCACGGCCCACTTTTCTATAAATCTAATCAAAGGCGTGGTCTTGCGCGTATCCAAAATGGTCACTGGAAGTCCCTCAACTGCTTTTTGAAACTGACGGCTCAAGGTAGCAATACCACTCATGCGCTGCATGGCATTGAGCAAGAGCCGCTCACCTTTGAGTATCGCCTGAGAATGACAAGTCACATAAAAAGCAATGTCTCCATACTTCACCTCGTCTCCATCTTTCTTGATCAGCTCAAACTCGGCAGTAGGATCTACATGAAGCAAGACGTGCTGCGCCAACTCTACACCAGCGAGGATACAATCTTCCTTCACCAATAACTTTGCTCTGTCCTTGTTGGTACTCGGCACGCAAGCCAATGAGGTGTGATCTCCCTCTCTGACGTCTTCCTCTAATCCTTGCTTGATGAAAGCTTGTATTTGCTCCTTTAATATCTGATCCATGTATCCTGAATAAAAATGAATGATTCGCTACTCCTAAAATAAAACGCCGATGCGTAAGGTGATGCCACCGATGCTCACGTTGCTGTCTTCTGGAGAAGTCACAAAGTTATCATCGCTAGGATCATTGGGGTCAATGCCTGCGTCTATAAACTCACCCGCCTTGTTGGCATCGTTATCAGTGATATCAATAAAACTATTGTTGTAGTATATGCCTGCTATGAGGACCGCATTTGAAGTAATCGAGTACTCGATACCACCACCTACTCCCCAAGAAAGATTGATCGGGGTGACATCTTTATTGATATCTAAATCTTCCTCATCGATATCAGATGTCAAAATAGCCCCTCTGGTCTGCGCTCTAAAACCAAGTGTAAATACTGGGATCTCAGCAAAGTACCTAAGATAGCCAATCTCATCCGTACGCATTTTTAAACCTAGCGGAATTTCGATGTATTGAATTTTATAGCCCAGCTGTACTCCGTCTGGCAGAGGTTTTTGACCTGCATTTAGGATAGGATTGGTAAGATCAGATTCTGTGAAAAAGTTTCCTCCCGTTTCGTGAATCAAACTCCCCCCCTGTCCGAAAGCAAAACCTAGCCCACCTGTGATGGCGTATCTATCTGTAAAGTAGTACTCGCCCATCACTCCTAGGCGTAAACCAAGGTTGGTTCCTTCTCTCAAAATAGTGTTATCATTGCTGTTTAGCCAGGTAAGATTCGGACTGATTTGGAATCCAAATCTTATGCTATTTTGCGCCGCCATATTGTAGCTGAAGGCAGCAATAAAAAGTATTGTTAGAAATGTAATATTTTTCATCCAATTGAGTTTTGGTTCTATAGTAACTTATATACATTCGTATGAACGTATCGCGCTTCACAATAGTGAACCATTTTGATATAAAATCTTTGCAAAGGTAACTTTAATGTATAAAAAGCTAAAATATATATTCGCGCTAGGAGCAAAAGGCATACATCAATTGCTCTACGGCCTTTTTTTTACGTGCATTTTATTCTCCTGTGGAGAGGATGCCAAGGAGATTCCTGATGTCTCTGGTATCTCTGTGGACGTTGACTTTATCCGATTTGATCAAGCGTTTCAAGGCTTGGATACCACGAATACAGAAGCAAGTTTAGCCCAATTAGAGCAACAATATCCCATATTCACGCCTCTATTTTACCAGCGCATATTGCCTTTGATGGACCAGGGGCAGCCCGACAATAAAGCACTGCTGGCAGATAATATCAACAAATATATCAGAGACGAATTTGTACAATCCTTATATGATACAGTGCAGATCGTATATCCTCAACTGGACGATATCAAGGCCGACTTTGAAGAAAGTGTAAAATATCTCAAGCACTATTTTCCAGAGAAAGGAAACTATAATGTGTATGCCTTCATTTCTGAGTTTGGGTATCAGACCTTCATCACTGATGATACGGACCAAAAAGAAGGACTTGGTTTGGGTCTAGATATGTTTTTAGGAAAAGACTATCCTTATAAGGAAATGATTCTAAAGAACCCTACCTTCTCTGACTACATCACGCGTACGTTCAACAAGGACCACATCGTGAAGAAGCTGATGGACGCTATCATATTGGATGTAGCCAATGTCAATATGGGAGAAAGGCTATTGGATAAGATGGTCAGTAATGGGGTGAGGCAATATGTATTGGAGCAAGTACTGCCCTACACTGCAGATACTGTGAAGTGGGAATATACCAAAGCCCAAATGGATTGGGTAGAAAAAAATGAGACCAATATCTATGTACATGTCTTGGGAGAAGAACTGCTCTACTCTACCCGCACCAAACTGATAAAATCACTTATTGATAAAAGCCCATCTTCTAAGGGGATGCCTCCTGAATCACCCGGAAGGACCGCAAACTATATCGGCTATAAAATAGTAGACAAATTTATGACCAGAAGCGGGATCTCAATGGACAGTCTAATACGCATCAAGGATGCTCAATTTATACTTGACAATTCTAGGTATAACCCACTAAATAAGAGAAGATAGCAGAAAATTCCATCAAAAGTCCATTCCAAATTATTCCATTGCCTGAAAACTAAATTTTTCAGAGTGGACTCATAAATTATTTTTTATATTTGGGTACACTCAGAAAGCACTTTGAACCCTCATTTACGTATAAAATTAAAAATACAGGAAAATGTCTAAAAATATAGTCCCAGTAGTAGACCTAGCCAAGTTTACAAGCGGTACACCAGAGGAGAAATCAGAATTCATTAAAAATCTTGGAAAAGCGTTTCACGAGATTGGTTTTGTAGCTGTAAAAAATCATGGTATTCCGCAGGAACTAATTGATGGCTTCTATCGAACAGCTAAATCCTTTTTTGGACTAGAAACGGAGGTGAAGCGTAGCTACGAGGTGCCAGGCCTAGCCGGTCAGAGAGGATACACCTCATTTGGCAAGGAACATGCTAAGCAATCTGAGGTCGCTGATTTGAAAGAGTTTTTCCAAATCGGTCAAACGGTTCGCGACGATGACCCTATCAAATCTCAATATCCTGACAATGTAGTAGTCAGCGAGCTACCCGAATTCAGTCAAATGGGCGTTGACTTATATGCCAGCTTTGAAAAGTCAGGCGCACATCTCTTAAAGGCCATCGCTATTTATCTAGACTTGGGAGAGGATTATTTTGATCAAAAGATACACAATGGTAATAGTATCCTAAGAGCGATACACTATCCTCCGATCAAGGAAGAACCAGACTCTGCAATCCGTGCGGAGCAGCATGAAGATATCAATTTGATTACGCTATTGGTGGGAGCATCCGCAGGTGGACTACAGTTATTAACTATGGAAAACGAGTGGGTAGCGGTGACTCCAGAACCAGACGAAATCGTGATCAACGTAGGAGACATGTTGCAGCGATTGACCAATAACTACATGAAGTCAACGACGCATAGAGTAGTCAATCCTCCGAGAGAAGAGTGGCATTTGCCGAGATTATCTATACCATTTTTCTTGCACCCTCGTTCTAGTATGGACTTGACTTGTCTAGATAAATGCGTAAGTGATGAGACACCTTTAGCCTATGAGCCTATCACTGCTGGTGAGTATTTAGATGAAAGATTGAGAGAGATAGGGCTGAAAAAGTAAAAAATTAGGCCCAATCGGGAGATTACTTTGTAAAAGGAGGGTCATATAGGCCTTGAAACAGCAAGTATGCCCCCTATTGTGAGCGAGTTTGGTCAGATTTGAGTACTTTTGTAGAAAGAATAATTATGCAAAACTTTTTTTTATTTGGTTTTCCTGGAGGAATGGAAGCAATACTGATAGTATTTGTAGTCCTATTGTTGTTTGGTGGAAGAAAGATTCCTGAACTGATGCGAGGCCTCGGAAAAGGGATCAAAGAATTCAACAGTGCAAGAGCTACTATTGAGTCTGAAATCAAGGAAGGCATGAAAGAAGGAGATAAAAAAGTGGACGATGCTTAATAGCTAAGTTTAGGTTTCATATAGTATAAAAAAGGCCACGCGCATGCGCGTGGCCTTTTTTTAGGGAGCGATATACTTCTCCAAAGAATCTAAGTCCCAATCAATCACCAAACCGCCCGCAAGACGCTGAGCGATTTCTTTACCATACAATACCTCGCATAGATATAAGGAAGCTTCAAATGACTTTGCACCGCCAGCAGAAGTGATGTACTTCCCATCGTGCACAAAAAGTACCTTATCTTTTACCGCCAAATGCGGAAACATCTTTTTATAGGCCTCTATATCGGAAGGGAAGGTAGTCGACACGACCTCGTCTAGCAAACCTGCCTTGGCCAACACAAAAGCGCCGTCACAATGAGAGGTCACATAACTTGCACCTTGAGCCACTTCCTTGACCCAATCCAGCATGACTTCATCCTCTAGATCCGTATCTAAGTGATGCTCTGCACTTGGGACGACCAGGATATCTATCTTTGGCAAGGCTTCCTTTGTGTAATCAAAATCTGGGAGCAGATAAAGTCCTTCAAAGGTCTGGATAGGCTGGAGGGTATTGGCTACTGTAAAGGTATTCATAGCCTTGATCCCCTCTCTATAAATGGTGTGTTGAAAGATATCAAAAGGAGCCGTCAGCTCCGTATTGTACACTCCATCCATGATGAGAAAAGCTACGTTGTATCTATCCGTCCCCAAGGTGGGCTTTTCTTTCACAAAAGACTGGCTTGGCGAACAAGCTACACATAGATAAAACATAATTACAAAACCCAAGGGCCACACTTTAAACATACCAGCTAATTTTTGTACAATTTATTGAATTAAAATAAGGAATTGCTTTCCATTCTGGCATTCTTTCGCAGCTTAAAATTAAAAATTAGAAAACAAGCGTATTTGTTGACATCCTATTAGTATTTTTAGCGCATCAAATGGACAAAAAAAACAACAATCTTAAACTTATACTTGGCCTAAAAGTAAAGCACCTTAGAACGAAGAAAGGCTACTCCTTCTCCGAACTTTCTAACATCACAGGCCTGTCTGGTTCTTACCTAAATGAAATAGAAAAAGGAAAGAAATATCCTAAGGTAGACAAACTCAAAACCCTCTCCGCGGGACTAGAAGTAAGTTATGAAGAGTTGACTTCTACCGAATTGACAGGAAGCATGGCGCCCTTAGCGGCTCTGCTCAAGTCTAATTTTCTCAACGAGCTCCCCTTAGATCTATTCGGTATAGAGCTCAATAAAGTGGTAGAGATAATTTCCAATTCCCCTTTGAAGGTCGGCGCCTTTATTTCTGCCTTGGTAGAGCTATCGCGTTCTTACCAGATGCAAGAAACCAATTTTTATTTCTTGGCCTTACGCGCCTACCAAGAGATGAACCTCAACTATTTCCCAGATTTAGAGGCAGAAGCACAATCCTTTATCAGAGAATTTAACCTGCCTGTTGGCTCACCCATCACCTCAGATTTGTTAGGGCAAATCTTACTAAAAAAATTTGGTCTAAGAATAGACATGACTGCACTAGGCCATAAAAAAGAACTCAAAGACGTCCGCAGTATTGTCAACATCGACAAGAAAACCATCTACCTCAACCCTCAACTCAATGAGATGCAAAAAACGTATCAATTGGGAAAAGAATTAGGGTTTCAATACCTCCATCTAACTAACCGTCAGTACAGCTCTACGATGATAAAGGTAAACTCATTTGAGCAAGTCCTCAACAACTTCAAGGCAGCCTATTTTTCAGTTTGCATTCTGATCAATAAAGAGACCTTGCTCAAAGACCTCACCCAATGGTTCAAACAGAAGAGTCTCAATCCAATCTTTCTACTCAATCTTTCAAAAAAATATAGCGCGTCCTCTTCCGTCCTCTTTCAAAGATTCAACGTATTGCCACACTACTTTGGAATTGAAAAAATATTTTTCCTGCAGACGAAGCATCACTTACGAAAAAATACTTTTGAGCTAGAAAAAGAATTACACCTAAGCAAGAAACATGTGCCCCATTCTAATCTCATTAGAGAACATTATTGCAGGAGATGGCTCGCCTTATCTAGTCTCAAAAAACTACAGCAAAATTCCGCTTTACCAGAACTGTATCAACTCCAGAGATCAAGATATATAGATACGGAGGATGAATATTTGGTATTGACCAATGCGCGTAAAGCCTACCCTCTACCTGAGACCAACCTTAGTGTTTCTATCGGAATGCTATTGGACGATAATGCCCGCAAGACCATCCAATTTCTCGACGACCCAAACATTATCCGCAAAGATGTCAACATCACCTGTGAGAGATGTCCGGTGAACGATTGCCAAGAGAGAGTTACCCCTCCATTAATTATCGAAAAGCTAAACAAAAGACAAAAGCTGGAAAAGAGCATCAAAGGCTTGCTCTAAACACAAATTATTAAGATTCCAGACTATTTTATTAGTATATTTCGACTACGCCTATTTTCGGTTTAAAATAAAGATGTATATGAACATATTTAGAATCACTTTACTGTTTAGCCTTGTATATTTTACCCACACATTAAATGCTCAAAAAGCGTACTGGCAAGCTATAAATGCCCCTACGTTTGAAGATGTACTCCTTACTCGAAATGTCGCAGAAGGCACCATTTACCACCTAGATATGGCGCCTCTATTGGAGGCAAGCCCAGCAAAAGATGCTAAAAAAGCGACAACCATCTTACTGCCTAGCCCTGATAATACTTTGATAGAATACAATATCTGGGATGCCCCTATTATGGAAGCAGGTCTCGCGGCTAAATACCCCCATATCCGTACCTTCCAAATTCAAAATATTGCAGACCCAGCACAGCACGGTCGACTAAGCATTACTTCCAATGGGCTTAGAGCATACATCGCTTCTCCTAAGGACTCCTACTACATATATCCAGACAACCAGGAGAAAAGTACCTATGCCGTATTCAGCAAGTCCGATAGGATCCATCATGATGATTTCATCTGTGAAGTGATTCATGAAGAGCACAGCCCTACCGAAGAAATAGCCACTAGAAGCCTAACGCAAATAGGAGAAAACTTGCGGGAGTTTCGATTAGCAGTAGCGACTACGGGAGAGTATAGCCAATATCACGGGGGCAGCATTAGCTCTACGCTAGAGGCTATTGTCGAGACGATGAGCGAAGTCAATGTTCCCTTCGAGATAGACTTCGCCGTTCGATTTATCTTGATAGCGAGAAACGACGAATTGATCAATCTAGATGCCAGCAAGGATCCATTTGATAACAACAATGCAGGGCAGATGCTCAGCGCTAATCGTGCATTTATCGATGGTCGCGTGGGCAATGCCAGCTACGACATAGGCCATGTCTTTGCGACCGGTGGAGCAGGCTTAGCCTCGGTTAGATCGAATTGCAATAGCACTAGGAAAGCACAAGGAGCCACAGGTATCTTCCCACCAGATGGCAATAATTTCTCTATCGATTATGTAGCCCATGAACTCGGTCACCAGCTGGGATCTCAGCATACTTTCAATAGTTGCGCAGGTAGCAACGAAGTCGCTACAGTAGCCTACGAGCCCGGTAGTGGTAGCACCATTATGGGATATGCAGGATTATGTGGCTCCAATAATGTACAATCTGGTAGTGACGATTATTTCCATGTGAGTAGTTTGATTCAGATCTCTACATGGCTGAATGGCGCCGGAAGTTCTTGTGCCCAAGAGACGGATACAGGCAATAGTATCCCAAGCGTGGAGGCAGGAGACAGCGGATTTTTTATCCCTATCGGCACCCCATTTGCCTTGACTGCCGTAGCAGATGATGCAGATGGAATGGAAGGGCTTACCTACTGTTGGGAGCAGTATAATCTAGGTACCCGATCCACCTATGGTAACCCCATTGGCAGCGCCCCCAGCTTTCGTTCCTTTAGCCCGGTAAACGACGCTACGCGCTATTTTCCAAAGTTGAATACCGTCGTCTCCAACACATTTAATAAGTCGGAGGTACTTCCAACCCAGTCGAGGCCTTTAGATTTTCAGTGCACCGTCAGAGACAATCATCCCAACGGAGGGGGTGTAGCTTGGGACCTTATTTCATTTGATGCCACCGATGAGGCTGGTCCATTTGTAGTGACTTCTCAAAGTGAGACGGGCATCGTTTGGGAGAGCAATCGTCAGGCGACGGTAGAGTGGGATGTAGCCAATACAGACCAGGCACCCGTCAACTGCGAAAAGGTAAACATCGTCATGAGCAAAAACTTAGGCATCACTTTCGACATCATGCTCGCAGAGAATGTCGATAACGACGGTTCCGCATCTTTCATCGTACCAGACGAGGCGGTATCTAATTTTGCCCGCGTCATGGTGCAGGCTGCAGACAATGTTTTTTACAATGTCAACCGACGCCAATTCAAAGTAGTAGAAGGAGTCGTCTCTACCCGAGACCTAGATTTCGAGAATACCATTTCTATTTTTCCAAATCCCTCAGCGGGACAGTTCACGCTACAGATGGCTACATTGAGCCGTACCGATACACAAATCGAGGTGCTAGACATGCAAGGGCGCTCTCACAGTGCTTTCGAGATCAGGTCCACTCATCATCAATTTGATTTGACCGTACCGGCAGGATTGTATTTTATCAAGATTACACAAGACGATCGAGTAGCCTACAAGAAGGTGGTGGTCAATCGTTAATTATTTTTGCTTATACATCAGGGTCCATCACGACCCATACTTCGGCGAGGCCTACGTATGGGCGTGACCGCGCTATCCGTTATATCCCCATGGCTGCCGACGCATAGTATAGACGCATGCAATGCGTCTATACCCATCCCACCCGCCATCGGGATGCCACTGCTATCGCTTGTACCTAACGCGCTCCGCTTGACTTGCTTTGATGCCTGCGGCATGTCGCGCCTGCTACTATTAGACCAAAGCTGCTCTCTATATACACGGCACATTTAAGAATCATTCTAAACAATATGCGCCAAACACAGAAGCCGAACATTTCACCATACTTTCCGTTATATTAGTGTATCAAATAACCAAATTATGTTGACCAAAAAGTTAGAAAAAGCCTTAAACGATCAAATGGAACTCGAAAGCTATGCTTCGTTTCTCTATCTATCTATGGCCTCTTGGTTTGATGCTGCAGGAATGGAAGGCTGTTCACAATTTATGTTCAGACAGTCCGAGGAAGAGAAAGAGCACATGCTCAGAATCTATCACTATATCTTAGAGATGGACGGCAAGGCTATTATCCCAGGCATCAAGCAACCTCCAGCAAAATTCAAAAGTGCAAGAGATATATTCAAATCTGTTTACGTTCATGAGCAAAAGGTAACCAAGTCTATCAACAATCTGGTAGACCTCAGTAATAAGGAAAACCACCACGCTACCTTCAATTTTTTACAATGGTACGTAGCAGAGCAGATGGAAGAGGAAGCGCTAATGAGATCCATCTTGGATAGAATAAAGTTGATTGGAAGCGGACCACAGTCTCTATACTATATCGACAAAGAAATAGAAAAAATAAATCAGGCGGAAGAAGCTCAGGAAGCAGCAAAAGGTGCCTAGCATTTAAAAATACACTGTTTTTAGGAAACCCATTTGGCCTTTGGATCAAATGGGTTTTTCTTATTTAATTTTCACTTTGATCATAGGTAAATGATTATTAAAAATTCCTGGCCTAGCACGCCAATCATCATTTCTTGAAAATTTTGTGAAGCATAAATCTGTTTGTTTTGATTTAGCTAGACCCAATACTTGACCATAACAACTAGTTATAGAACCCTTTGTAATGGTATACAATCCGTCATTTGTTTCTAACAATTCGAAAGCCACAAAGAATATTTTCTCATCCTTAGTAATATCCTCTCTAGACAAACTTATTGCGTTCCACTTTTTTAGCTTCTTTTCTGGCTTAACAATTGTTGAGAACAATAATTCTGAAGGTATTCCATCTTTTTCATTGTATATCTTTACTTTAAAGAGAGCTTCATTTGCTCCACTTTTATGGAAATAAATATACACTTGATCTATTTCATCTTTAATATTCTCTTTTTCCATCTTAATGGCATATTCCGAAGGACAGAGACTAAGACTACTGTTGTGTCTTTTTTGATTTACGCCTACGCCCAAATATCTCGCTTCATCCTCACCCGTCTGAGACGATGCCGTGACGACAACTTCGCTCAACGTCAAATCAGTAGGCACCAATCTTATCGTATCCCCTGATGATAATACATGAACCTCTACTACAGTGTCTTGATATCCGATAGCGGATACTACAAGAGAATCTACACTAACTAAGTCACGTTCACCAAAGACAAAGACACCCTCTTCGTTGGCGTATCCACCATTCGACTTTTCCAGATTCGATACAATGGCGAAAGGGATGGGCGTTTGGGTATCTGCATTTACTATATGCAAAATATTCGCTTGCTGACAAAGTAGCGAAGCACTACTTATGATACTTACTAATAGTATTAGGAATAGATTTTTCAAGACTCTTTATTTTGGAATACAATATAACAAAAGAGCGCTTTAGAAATGCTAGTTGTCAACAATATATATCACTCCAACAATCTACTAATTCTTACTCCCAACTATCTCGCCTACAAAGCGGATGGATTTGATGCCTTTGACATTTTC
>CAKZVJ010000160.1 GCA_937923345.1 uncultured Saprospiraceae bacterium | reverse complement strand
AACATATTTACTACTTTAAAGCTCAATATTTGTTAATAAGTAACTCTTGATTTTCGTTTTCCTGCAAAATTTAAGAGTTATCAACAATCTATTTATTTTAGATTATTTTTAGGGTTTATTGACCTGAGTAGTTACAATTTATCATATAAATATGTTTCTGCTTCCCATACAATTCCAGCTTCTTCGTTTAAGTCTTCATTAGCTATGGCGCTATATAATACATTTGATCTTGGACTTGGTCTCGGGCGTTCTTTCTCTGACAGAATCAGATCGCAAAATCCTACGAGCGGCGCAGTGATTGCGGGCTTTGGGTTAGACTCATTTGTGCGATTGGAAATGGGATATCGGTTTTGAAGAAAATGATGAATGATGAATTATAAATTATAAATGCAAAAAATACTTGCGCAGATACACAATTATACGGACTGACCATTCAACAGCTAACAGACAAACTAATCAACTATTTTTCTCCATCTTTCCGCTCGGGGTGAAAGAATAATAAATGGTGAATTATGAGTCCCCTCCTGAAAAGTCATGAAACCATAAAATGACTCTTTTCCAATATTTTCTGCATTCAGTTTTGAATTCATTTGTTAGGTCGGAAATGAGATATTGATTTTAGGGTTTTGTATTTTATCTAACAAGAGTAAATTCTCCTTGGAATAATTCTTCAACACCTAGCTTTGTGTTCAAAATTAGCGCTGAATAGACATAAATACCAAGATGGCCCTTTTTTGATCTTACCATACCATCCCAAGGTTCAAGTTGATTATGGACTTCATTTCCCCATTTATCATAGATTATGAAGGCAAGCAATTCAAACTGTTCTCCTAAGGGATAAATGGTATCGTTGACTCCATCATCATTTGGTGAAAATACATTTGGCATAAATACTTTAGAGTTGCAATCTTCTACCTCTACAATAATGGTACTTGACGTACTGCATTCTCCTAGCGTTGTGATTAGCGTATACAGTCCAGATTCGCTGACAAGTCTATCTAGATTGGGATGACCATCTGTCCATTGAAAATCCAACTCAGGATTTATGCTGGGACTAATGGCTAAAGGAAGCTGACTGCAGATTGTTGTATCGGATCCCAAACTTGTACTAAGTGTATCAAGGTCTAAATAATTTACTTGAAATATCACTTCTTGGACACAATGTTTATCCTCTAAGCTTACGGTATATTCGCCTTCTGCAGTGGTCAAAAAAGTAGATTCGCTAGACCCGTCTTGCCATAAATAACTCAATAAATTTTCATGCTCAGCATCTATTAAAAATTCTTGTGGTTCGCACAAGTTTATTGCTTCATCAGAAGGTAGCTGGATAGGAGCTACTACCACTATGTCTTGAGAAAATTCGCTTGGACATCCCTCAAAAACAATGGACTGCGTAATCGTGTAGTTCCCAGGCTCTGAATAGGAAAAAACTCCCGGGCTATTAGTAATCGTATTTTCTACACTAGCCCCTATCAAAGACCAATTAATCTCTGAGGCACTATCGTTGTGTAGGTTAGTGATTTCAATTAATTCATTTACACATACCGTATCTTCTACTGTGAAAAAAGGTACGGGAAAACTAAAGTTGGGTTCAAAACAAATATCTTCTATCTCTACATTTAGTTCTTCTATTTCTGTAGTAACATCTTCTATTGTCACCTCCAAATCGAAAGGGTCATAAATATTGTTGTCTAATCTTTCTATGTTAACCTCAAAATCCTGAATATCTACACACACCTTTGGTAAAAAACAACTTGATTTTAAATCCGGAGTGATTTGACTTAAAGCCAATTTACCATTAACCTCTTGTAAGTCTATTAATGAATTATTTTGAAAAGCATTAAAAGTTATATTTGGATTTAGGGGACTTGATTGTGTTGCAGATTGATCTATAATAATTCCTTCCTCAGAAATTTTTGAAATTATCGAAAAACGAGGGTCTAGACTAAATGCTTTATGAAATAATTCACTGCCAATTATCTGTAGTTTATAAAAGTCTGTTACAGAATTTATATTCATCTTTTTTGCCCATTTTAAGGTCAAGTTAGCATCTATTTTGGCAATCAAAGGAGGGGCATCAAAGAAGTCAAATGGACCTGGCTCACCAGATAAAAAGTAATTCTCATCTCTATATAAAATTTGGTTTACTATAAAATCTACTTCAAAACCCTCTATGTATTTTATATCTTTATCGAAGATTGTTACCACGCTTTTATTTGTGCTGAATACTTTGATGATTGCAAATTTATTATTGTCTATTTTTGCAAATTTGTATCTGTCAAAAGCTAATTCGTTATTATCTATTATTTGACGCTCTGCTAATAATTCTCCCTCTCTTGAAAAATGTAGGAACGAAATAGTATTGCTGGAGTTACTTGTCTTTGCTGATGCTATAGCGTAAAATGAATTTAGATTTATTTGCAAAAATGAAGGCAGAGCAGTGAAATTTATATCATGCGTAATTATTTTTTCCCATACAGGTTTTCCCTTTGCGTCAATATTAATAACAGAAAATTTCAACTCATTAAATGAACGTACAGGACGCGCTAATAAGGACTCATCACTATCAATCGTTAAAAAAGGAATAGAGCTAAAAAAATTATCAAAGATTATTTCATCTTGCGAATATCTTAATTGATTAATTTTGCAAGACCAATTTAAATTGCCTTGAAAATCAAAGGAATTCAATTCCAAATCTTGGTTCACTTTAACCCTGTACGCTACAATGCTATTATTTCCTGTTTGGATAAAAAAATTATACTTAGCTACGTCATTAGCCATTTTTTTTGACCATTGCGCTTTAGTTTCATTTAACACCAAAGCTATACAAGCAGTTATTACTATCAAAAGTTTGATTCTTTTAACCTTCATATGGGTTCTAAAACTAATATAGTGCTGGATACCTAAAATATCCAGCACTCATTATTTCTACCTGCTTGGCTAATCACAACATATATTAGTCGTATCTTCTATACAGTTAATACACACAGCCTGATTATATGCAAGTTCATTAAATATTAATCCGCATGGGTGATTTGACGGAGATACAAGAAACAACAGTGACAACCCATTATATCCTCCAACACCATTTTGATTTTGTGGTGGATTTTCAAATAATATACTCCACTGAACCCAAAAATCATTCCCCCCTTGATTGCATATTGGATCAAATGCGCCTAAAATATACTCTATTTGTGCATCTGCAACACAAGTGTTCCAAAATTCTTGGCAATTATTTGCCTCCCATCCATTACATGCAAATTCACCAGGACCCTCCTGGGATATTACTGTTGGAAAAGTACATTGAGTCAACTCTAATCTAAGAGTAAAATCTGGCTCATCATTTCTTAGATTTGTATCCTCGGAGCGATGGATAAGATTTATATTTGAAAAATATTTAGCCACAGCTGAAGCTATAACTGCTCTATTTTTCTCTTCAAAAATACTTGGAAATTCTTCAGTTAATGCAAAAAAGGACTCATTAAACGCCTCATTCTGAATTTGATACTCTTTCACATCCTGAAATCCAAAAAACGAAGAGACTACTTCTAGTTCTTCTTCTGTAAGGTATTCACTATTTTTAATTTTATTGCTGCTTAGCTTTAAATCTTGGTGCTTTTCAGATAAGATATCCGATTTGGCTAATTGAGCATGTAGTAAAAAATCTGTGAAGTAGTAGGCAAACTCCTTAAATTCTGGTGATGCCTCTAATACTTCTTGACTAAATGCATTATCAGATTGTAATTGGATTTCATTCTCACAAGAACTGTACGTCAACAAAACTGCTAATATCAGTAATGCATTTACAGCCCTATTTAAGAACGAAGGGGGGGGGCAAATTGCCCGAATAAATTTTTCATAAGTTAATCGATTTATAAAAGTTTAAAAATAAATACGCCTTTATAAAACTATTAGTGACAAGCAGTGGTCCTCTCTTTATTCTGTCTGGTCAATCTCTTGCTCTAATCTAAAAGGTTAATAGTTTTGTTTGATTAAAGATACAAAAAATATTGACTATTCATTCTCTCGGGAATAAATTTTAAAGATCAAGCATCTGGTAACCGGGTGGAAAAAATATTAGTAAAAAGGGTCTGATATATAACTTAGCAACTTACTAGGTAAGAATGTCCATCCTCAAAACATTCCTATCCTTATATTTGTACAATAGTAGTCTATTGAATTATGGATTGGACCCATCCACTACAGTATAGAAAATTTTTGTGTGAGGGATAGTAGTGAGGCGACCGTAGGAAGCAGACCGTAGGGCCGTAGCGAACGCGGAGTCACGAATAGCCCGGCAGCGATGTAGCAAATAAGCGCCGCCTTGGGCGAAGTGATTTGCGTAGTCGGTGACACACCCGGATTAATTATGAATGGTGAATGATGAATGATGAATGATGAATGATAAATGATAAATGATAAATTATGAATGATAAATTATGAATGAAAAAAAATACGCATACAGAAAAACCAACATGCATCAAACACGCAGATAAACAGCATGTCGGACAAACACATACACAAATCAACAAATACCCAAATTAACAAATCAACAGCTTATAAAAAATGGAATTGAATCATAAAGTGTTTGGCGTGGGGGATCCGGTTATCATCTTGCATGGACTGTTTGGGATGCTGGACAACTGGCAGACGATTGCTAAGAAGCTCGCAGAAAACTACATGGTATATATAATAGACCAGCGAAATCATGGGCGCTCGCCGCGGATGGATGCGCACAACTACAAAGCGATGGCTGAGGACTTAGCGGCATTTATGGAATCGCAATGGATACACTCGGCGCACATCGTCGGACACTCGATGGGTGGAAAGACGGCAATGCAAATGGCGATGGACTATCCGGATATGGTGGAGTCGCTGGCGGTCATCGATATCTCACCAACGGCTTCGACACGGGGGCACGACGCAGTATTCGATGCGCTCAATGCGGTGGATATCGAGCAACTAGAAAAGCGAAGTGCGGCACAGGAAGCTATGCAGGTACATGTGCAAGAGGTGGGGGTGATACAGTTTTTGCTAAAAAATCTCACTCGCAAGAAAGAGGGGGGCTATGAGTGGAAGATGAATCTGCCTGTCATCGAACGCGACTATGAACGCATCCTCGATCCCATCGTATGCAGTACGCCCTATGATAAGGCGACTTTGTTCATAAAGGGGGGACAGTCTAGGCATATCGTAGATGCGGATCTGCCGCTGATGAAAGAATGCTTTCCTAGCTACCAAATGAAGGAAATAGCTGATGCGGGACATTGGGTGCATGCGGATGCGCCAGATGTAACGCTACAGATGTTAAGAGAATTTTTATCGGAGCTATAATATGCTATCTTGTGTAAGATAAGCGTTACAACAGGTAGTCTACCAACAAATTATAAATAGTGAGAATTCTTGATTTGGCTTGGCCTAATAAACGGCATTGATAATCAGTGAGTTATTTGGCATCATTTTTCGAGTATACGGGGAAATACCTCCCACATATTTTGCTGAAATAGTTATGCTCTTGCTCCCCGATTGATGACTTTTTAGCATATTTCAAGTCAGAAAAAGTAATAGTATAAAGTACAAACGTATGTGGAAAACGAACATAAATCTGAAAATGTTAGGCTTAGTCGTGGTCGCCTTCTTTACCAGCGCCTCTATAGACTCGCCGCCCAATCACGAAAAGTATTTCGAGATTTCCAAGAACATAGAAATTTTTACCAACTTATATAAGGAGATTAACACCTACTATGTAGATGATATTGATCCTGCCAAGCTGATGCGTATCGGTGTGGATGCGATGCTAGAGTCGCTGGATCCATATACCAACTACATCTCGGAGTCTGAGATAGAAGGCTTTCGCTACATCACTGAAGGAAAGTATAACGGTATCGGTGCCCTGTTCCGCAAAGTAGATAATAAGATCATGATCACAGAACCTTGGGAAGGTCAGCCTGCACAAAAGGCGGGTCTCAAAGCAGGGGATGTTATCTTAGCTGTAGATGGGAAGTCTACGGCTGGGAAGTCTACAGAAGATGTCATTGACATCCTCAAGGGATATCCTGGTACAGAAGTAATCTTGACCATCAAGAGATTTGGCGAAAATAAGGATAGAAAAATAAGCCTGATTAGGGATGAGGTGAATGTACCTAATGTGCCTTACTCGGGAATGATCTCTGATGAAGTAGGCTATGTAGCCTTGACCACTTTTACGCGTAATGCCGGAAAGAATGTAGGGGCTGCCGTAAAGAAACTGAAAGAAGATAACCCAAACTTAAAGGGTGTAGTATTTGACTTGAGAGGAAACGGTGGTGGACTCTTGACAGAGGCCGTGGATGTGAGTAATGTATTCATTCCTAAAAATGAATTGGTCGTAACGACGCGTGGTAAGGTGAAGGATTGGGATAGATCATTTAAGACATTGAATAAGCCAGTGGACGAAGAGATTCCTTTAGTGGTCTTGATAGATAATGGTTCTGCATCTGCTTCGGAGATTGTCTCTGGTGTGTTGCAAGATTTAGACAGAGGGGTGCTTTTGGGACAGCGTTCTTATGGAAAGGGACTTGTACAAAATACGCGTGACGTAGGGTACAACTCTAAAGTGAAGTTAACTACAGCCAAGTATTATATTCCTTCTGGAAGATGTATCCAAAGTGTGAAGTATGACAATGGAGAACCATTGGATATACCTGATGCAGAGCGCACTCCTTTCAAAACTAGAAGTGGTAGAGCAGTACTTGATGGCGGTGGAGTAAAACCTGACATGATGGTCGGTGAAAATGAAGAGTTGCGAGTGATTAAGAGTCTTAAGAGTAAGTATCTGATATTTCAATTTGTCAATGAGTTTGTCGCGGGCATGGATGAAATGACTTCGATAGAAGATTATAGATTTGATGGGTTTGATCAGTTCATCAAGTTTTTGGAAAAGAGAGATTATAGCTACGAGAGTGAGAGTGAAAAGATGTTGAACAAGTTGATGATGAAAGCACAAGAAGAAAACTTTGAAATCTCTGATGACTTGAAAAATGCAGCCTCTAAAATCAATACGGTAAAGATCAAAGATATCGCTCGCTACGAAGATAGAATCACGAGCCTAATCGAAAAGGAAATCGCGAGCCGTTTCTTTTATGAGCAGGGCAAAATCAAGATGGGTCTACGCAATGATGTAGAAATCAAAGAGGCGATTGACTTATTGAAAAATCAGGCTAAGTATGACAGCTTGTTGAAATAAGGTTTCTAGGTGTCTCGGTTAAAAAGAAAAAATCCAGGTCTCGTTGAGGTCTGGATTTTTTTATTTAGGGGTGGGCTCCAAAATGCAAATGTGTTAAAGTAGTGATAAATGTCAACTGTCGTCTTGCGTACATTAAAGATTTCTTTATTTTTATTGGACAAACCAACCTTATGTTAAACAATCAACAAATCAATCGTTTATCGCGAATGACTCTACTCGTATTCGTCTCCATGTTTTTCTCTTTAAATACTTATGCTGTAAAAAAATCAGCCGCTGGAATTCACGCTAAAGAGGCGCAACAGTCTAGCGTTGTTCACAAGGAAAAGCCCAGTTTATTTCAACGCTTGAGTAGTAAAATCCTCAGCAAGAAGCTCAAGAAAAAAATTGCGAAATATAAAACGAACACTGCTAGTGACTCCAAGCTAAAAAAAGGAATGGCAGTAGCTGCTCTTGTGTTAGGCATTGTTGCCTTCGTCACTTCTATAGTTGGAATAGTTCCAGCGATTTTAGCGATCATCTTTGGAGCTATCGCCATGAAAAGAGCGAAAGAGCAACCAGAGGTTTTCGGTGGTAGGAAAATGGCTATTGCAGGATTGGTATTGGGGATTGTTTACTTAAGCATCTTCGCTTTATTACTGTTTTTATTGGTAGTATCGATTGCTTTTTTCAATTAACCTGTACTCGCTTGACCAGCCACATTGCGAGTAGATGCTCCTAGGTAAAGTATCAATAGATGCTTTGATCTATGCCGCTCAGACGCCTCAAACCAAAAAGACCCTCCGAACTTAATCGAAAGGTCTTTTTTTGTGGTGCCTCCAGGAATCGAACCAGGGACACATGGATTTTCAGTCCATTGCTCTACCAACTGAGCTAAGGCACCAAAACCAGCTCTATAGAAGCGGGGCAAAAATATGTTCTTTTTGTGTATTACACAAGGGAAAGTCGAAAGTAATTCCGCTTATTTTACATCAAATCTCCCATTCCGTTGAATAATTTTGCGCTTTCATTGTTTTATGATAAAATTGTGTGTTATATACACAGTACAAACAGATTGCCTTAATAATATGAGAGGATTAACAGACGTCGTAAAGCACCTTGTCATCATCAATGTCATTGTTTATATAACATTTGCAATGCTATTGCCCCAATTTCAACAGTATTCTATACTGTACATGCCTGGCGGCCCAGGTGATAAGTTTGCCCCTGTGCAGCTAGTCAGCCACATGTTTATGCATGGCAATTTTATGCATATATTATTCAATATGATGGCCTTGTTTTTCTTAGGCCCCCATATAGAAAGAGTGCTAGGCGAACAGCGATTTTTGCTCTTTTATCTTATTTGTGGATTTGCTGCGTCCGGGCTGCATCTCCTTCTGTACTTTTTAGGGTTTATTGGGCCCGTGTCTATAGTAGGTGCATCTGGAGCCATCATGGGAGTGGCCATTGCATTTGCAATATTATATCCCAATATAAAGCTGATGCTGTTGTTTCCGCCTATCCCCATCAAGGCGAAATATCTGGTAGGTGCCTATATCTTGTTTGATTTATTCAGTGGATTTGGGGGAGCCAACACAGGAATAGCTCACTTTGCCCATTTGGGAGGAGCTATTGGGGGCTTTCTACTCATGAATATCTGGGGCTATTTCGATTGGAGACGATTCAAGTAATTCCCCGCTTGTGCATCCCTAAACGTAAACATCTAGGACAAAAAACACGTTAAATAGAAAGATATCTTTATCTAGCATTACACTATAAAGCAATAGCAGGATGTTTGAATCCGTATGGCAAGACGTAAAGTACAAGGTACAAATGGGTAATATGCTTACTCGTTTGGTAATAGCCAACGTGGTGGTATACCTTATCGTCAATATTGTCTGGGCTGCAATCACTGGTTTTTCGGGTGATCCAGTGGCTGGAGAAGCGACCTACAGCGTCTTTCTTAAGTGGATCTCGCTATCCAGTGACGCACTATACACGCTGACACACATCTGGGTAGTCATCACCCATATGTTTGTACATGAAGACTTTCTGCATATCCTTTTCAATATGCTATACCTCTATTGGTTTGGGAACATCCTTGGGGATATGATCGGTGACAAGAAGATTCTACCCCTTTATCTGCTCGGTGGCTTGATGGGGGCATTAGCCTATATCGTAGCGGCCCAATTTATGGCGCTAGGGTCTATCGCCATGGGCGCATCCGCAGCTGGATTAGCGATAGTAGTCGCCTCTGCCATGGTTGCGCCAGAATACAATATGCGTTTGCTTTTCCTCGGTGATGTCAAACTAAAGTACATCGCTGCCTTTGTGGTAGTCATGGACATCTTTGCCTTAGCCATCGGTACAAAAAATACGGGCGGTCATATCGCTCACCTCGGTGGAGCATTTATGGGTTTTCTGTTCATCACCAGCTTGAATAAGGGCAATGATCTATCCGAGCCCGTCAACAACTTTTTTGAAAAAGTACAGAATTTTTTCAGGCCTAAGAAACTCAAAGTGGCGTATAAAAATACCAGCGTTCGTCCATCGCTAAATAGAAATCAGAGAGCCCACGCCGTGAGTGACGAGTCCATTTCAGATCAGGACAAACTAGATGCCATCCTAGATAAGATAAAGCTAAAAGGCTATGAAAGTTTGAGCTCCTCAGAAAAGAAATTCCTTTCAGACGTTAGCAAGAAGTAAGCACCTGCTATTTCTATCAACCGAATGCCGTGAAAACGCTCAAAAAAATTTTCCTAATCACGAATGTCTTGCTGTTTATAGCCACGATTATGAGCTATTTGGCACCTTATGTCAATCCTACAAAGGTGTGGGTATTTCCTTTTTTTGCAACAGCATATCTGGGCTTATTACTCGCCAATGTATTATTCATTATCGGTTGGGCTTTGGTCAAAAACAAACTATGGCTACTTTCATTTTTAGCCATCCTCATAGGTGTCACCCACTTGGGATCTTATTTCAATTTGTCCATTCAAAACCCACAAGAAGATCAGCTCTCCATCATGAGTTATAACATCGGCGCATTTTTAACCAATGAAAAACTCAAGCGAGACAAGACTTATAGAGACCAGTTTCTTTCATTTTTTAAAGATGTAGGCAAGCCGGATATTTTGTGCCTCCAAGAATCTCCCTACAAGAGATTGTTCAAAGATAGTCTTCAATATGGATACAGTTTCAGAAAAGGGAGTTTGTATATTCTTTCTGATTTGCCTCACGTAGACCGAGGCGTCTTGGACTTTCCCAATACTTCCAATAGAATCATCTGGGCCGACCTAAAGAGCAATGAGCATATCATCAGAGTAGTCAACGTCCACTTGCAGTCCAACAAGGTGAGTGATCAAACCCAAGACCTAGCCAGTAATATTGACCTAGCAGAAAAAGAAACCTGGTCAGACATGCGGTCCGTCATTGGCAAAGTCAAAAGAGCTACTGCGATACGTACTAGCCAAGCCGAAGAGGCTCGAAAATTTATTGCCAGTTCTCCATACCCAGTAGTGTTAGCTGGAGATTTTAACGACACCCCCTTATCGTATACTTACGCCTTGATGTCTCATGACCTCATAGATGCTTACACTAAAAAGGGCTGGGGCATAGGCATCACCTATGCCGGCAAGATTCCTGGCCTACGGATAGATTACATTATGGGTAGTAAAGAAATTGAGTTCACGAGCTATACCTGTTCCAAGGTAGATTTCTCTGATCATTACCCAATCCACTCTCATTTTGAGATTTCAAGCAACTAGATTGCTGATTCCAAACACATTTGTACAATAAATAATTTACTTTTGCAGCCATGAATAAAGATCTAGTAATATACAACACACTTAGCGGCGACAAGGAGAAGTTTACTCCGATTAATGATGGCTATGTAGGTATGTATGTCTGTGGCCCTACGGTATATAGTGATGTACACCTTGGCAACTGTCGCACCTTTGTTAGCTTTGATGTTATCTATCGCTATCTGAAATATATAGGATACCGAGTGCGGTATGTCCGTAACATCACGGATGTTGGACACCTAGAGGGCGATGCCGATACAGGAGCAGAAGACAAGATTTCCAAAAAAGCGCGCCTTGAGCAAGTCGAACCCATGGAAGTAGTGCAGCGCTACACCATCGGTTTTCACGACATGATGCGCATCTTCAATACAGAGCCACCAAGCATCGAGCCACGGGCTACGGGACACATCATAGAGCAAATAGAAATGGTGCAGTCCATCATCGATAATGGCTACGCCTATGAGAAGAACGGATCCGTCTATTTTGACACTTTGAAGTTTGCGGAAGACAAAAAAGTCTACGGTAAACTTTCTGGTCGTATCCTAGAAGACTTGATGGTCGAGACCCGTGACCTCAACAAGCAAGACGAAAAAAATAATCCGGCCGACTTTGCCATTTGGATCAAAGCCGACGAAAGTCATATCATGCGCTGGAATTCTCCTTGGTCTATCGGGTTTCCCGGCTGGCACTTAGAGTGCTCCGCGATGAGTACAAAATATCTCGGTAAGACATTCGATATACACGGCGGTGGAAACGATCTAAAATTTCCACACCACGAAAATGAAATCGCTCAAAACTGGGGCGCATGCAATTGCCAACCAGCCAATATCTGGATGCATGCCAATATGCTTTTGATGAACGGCAAGAAAATGTCAAAGTCTATCGACCCAGAGACAGGCGTAAGTAACTCTATCACACCAGAAGAATTATTCACAGGAGACAATCCAAATATTACCAAAGGCTTTAGCCCGATGGCGATTCGTTTCTTTATGTTGCAGTCGCATTATAGGAGTACACTTGACTTGACAGACGAGGCCTTGATCGCTGCCGAGAAAGGGTACCGCCGATTGATGGAAGCACAAAAGGTGTTGCAAAACTTTACGCATCCAGGTGGAGGCTCAGCGGCGGATCTAGACTCAGAGATCAATCAGCTGATTGACAACGTGCACAAAGATATGAGCAATGACTTCAACACGCCTATGGCGATGGCGCGTTTATTCGAGCTGGTTCCTAAGGTCAATGGTCTCAAAGAGGAGCATTTATCTTTTGTGGATTTGACCAGCGAAACGCTAGACAGATTGAAGCAAACCTTCTCTGATTATATATATACTATTTTTGGGTTGATGGATGAGTCTGAGAGCGCAGCTGCCGGAGGTGGCGCATTAGATGGCGTGATGAATCTCGTGATAGATATCCGCAAGTCTGCAAGAGAGAATAAAGATTGGGGTACTTCTGATAAAATAAGAGATACGCTCAAGGAGTTGGAGATACAACTCAAAGACGGAAAAGACAGAACCACTTGGTCCAAAAATTAATTGCTGCAAAAAAAAATTGAAATGAATAAATACGGTGTTTTAACGATAAAAATCTTTGTCCTTTGTTTATTAGCAGCCGCTTTGTGGCAGTGCGAATCCGATCCGCCTCAGAAGGAAGAAGACACGGCATTGCCTATGCCCCCCAATAGAACACCGATCGCTAATCAAAGAAAGATACCCAAATTTGAGCAAGACTCTGCCTATGCGTTTATTGCTAAGCAGGTTTCGTTCGGCACGAGAGTTCCTAACAGTCCTGGCCACACTGCCTGCAAAAACTGGTTGGTCAGCAAACTGAAATCCTACAAGGCAGAGGTCATAGAGCAAGACTTCACCGCGAAAGCATACTACGGTGAGACCTACAATGGCACCAACATTATCGCACAGTACAACACTGCTGCGAAAGAAAGATTGATGCTTTGTGCCCACTGGGACACGCGCCACATAGGCGATCAAGACGATGATGTCAGTATGCAAACAAAACCGATTGACGGTGCGGATGATGGCGGTAGTGGAGTAGGCGTCCTATTGGAGGTAGCAAGACTGATTGCCGAAAACGGAATTGATATTGGGATAGACATTATCCTATTTGACGCAGAAGATAATGGCAGCAGTTCGGATGAAGTGCTGACAAGAGAACAACAACTAGCCAACCACGAGACCTGGTGTCTAGGCTCACAACACTGGGGCAAGAACCCACACAAGCCAAACTACACCGCGATGTATGGGATACTTTTAGATATGGTAGGTGCCAAAGGAGCGGTGTTTCCTTATGAAGGCTATAGTGTATCTACCCCTGCTGGTGGTGCCGTAGTAAACAAAATCTGGGGCCTCGCTGAAGCGCTAAAGTTTGACAACTACTTTCAAAGAAAACAAGCTGGCGCCATCACGGACGACCACTTTTTTGTGATGAAACACCGAAAATTTGCCGTAGTTGATATTATCAATTTGTCGAAGAGCTCCAAGTCTACTTTTGGCGCGCACTGGCACACACACGATGACAACCTCGACATCATCGACAAGGATGTCCTCAAAGCGGTCGGCAGAGTAGTCACCGCTGCCATCTACCGAGAGAATAATGGGACGCTGAATTAATTATAAATGGTGAGTCCGCTCCGAAAAGTCACGAAACCACAAAATGACTCTTTTGGCGATATTTTTCATTTTCTCAATCCACTGATGCTCAGGCATCACTGAATTTCGAGAATAAAAAATCTCATCCAAAATAGTTC
>CAKZVJ010000159.1 GCA_937923345.1 uncultured Saprospiraceae bacterium | reverse complement strand
TGTGATATCAGAAAATAATCCAGTATTAGCCTGTAATGATTTTGTGATATTGCCTTTACTATCTAATGATAATGATTGTGAAACAGTTATTACTGCAGATTTAATCCTAGAAGATTCTGATCCATGTAATGCGCAATATCTCATCGAATTGACGGATGCAAATGGCAATAGTATGGGGAACGTAGTTGACTTCAGTGATGCAGGACAGACCTTCACTTATTCGATTACGCAAATCGGAACTGGTTTGTCTGCGATCTGTGAAGGGGAACTATTAGTAGAAGATAAATTAGCGCCTAGTATTGAATGTTTTGATTATGAAATCAATTGCAATCATCCAAATGCACTGGATGAATTTTATACGAATACAGAAACCTTTGAGGTTACTCCCGGAGAATTGCCTGGTAATATTGCTGGTGGTACCGCTATGAACCCATCAGAATTATTTTTACCAATACCAGACGTTGGTTGTGGTCCGAATGGAGAAATCATCCAAGATATTGATGTGAATATAGAATTAGAACATAATGATATCGAAGACTTAACTATTATACTTTTCACTCCAGACGGTACTTCTATCACCTTACTTGAAAGAAGAACTTGTAACAATCAAGGGAGTCAAAATATTGATGTGACTTTTGATAGTGAGGCGGGTACTTCAGTATTTGCCGCCTGTACTCCTGGCTTATCGGGGCTATCAGGAAACTTACGTCCCGCACAACCACTTAGCTTACTTTATAATATGCATTATCAAGATCTGCAAGGAGATTGGTCTGTCCTGATCAGAGATGATGATGACACAGCCTTTGAAGGAATTGGAGTAGGAGAAGTACTGAATGCAAGTATAGAAATAACGGCTGGCTTCCCATTTCCATATGCTGCGGAGGATTGCAACCTACAGTCTGTGGAGCTTATTTTTGAAACTGTTGTGGATACAAATTGTGATCAAGCAGATTGGTTAGGAGCCAATATTGTAAGAGTTTGGCAGGCTACCGATAGCTTTGGCAATGTTAGCGAGTGTACGCAGACCGTAGGTTTGAGAGCACCTATGTTGAGTGAATTTGATTTGCCAGAGGATGTCGAATTAGAGTGTGGCAATGTGCCTAGCGATCCAAGTTTATTGACCGCAGAAATATCTGGAGAGAGTTTCTTTGAATGTTTTACAGTTGACGAAAGTCAAAACAGCCTCTGCGATGTGATGATTACCTTTGTAGATGATGTGATTCCATCTTGTGGTAATGCATATAAAATATTCCGTACTTGGGAGGTTCTAAATTTATGCGCCAATACCATCTTAACCCACGAGCAAACTATCTTGGTTACAGATAATATTGGTCCCATGGTAGCTCAACAAGATATTATCATTGGATCTAATGAGGAATCCTGTTCTGCAAATGTAGATTTAGTAGATTTATCCATCACGGATGCCTGTTCGGAAGTGACAAGCGTGACCGCTACTTACTTTATCGGATCTAGCTTAACCATTGTAAACTTAACCAATGGAGAAATTATAGAAAATCTTCCATTTGGTTCAAATTCAGTGACCGTCACTGCTACTGATGATTGTGGAAATGTGACCACTGAAGAAGTGGCTATATTGGTGATAGATGACACTAACCCAACGGCTGTTTGTAATGATGGATTGAATATTACGCTATCCGATGCTGGATCTGCGATACTTACTGCGGAAGAGTTTGATGAAGGCAGTGTGGATAATTGCAGTGAGGTCACCGTGCTGATAAGAAGTTTAGGTTGCGAGGGAGTTGCTGCTTTTGAACCAACAGCAGAATTTGGCTGTTGCGATATAGGCACAGTAAGAGTAGAATTACTAGTCACAGACGCTGCAGGAAACTCCAATACCTGTTGGGCAGACGTACTGGTAGAAGATGGTAGTGCACCTGCTATAATTTGCCAGACAGATATTACCGTCACTTGTGATGATGACATTCATGGAGCTGATTTGTTTGAGGCACCAGATGTAAATGACAATTGCACAACGACTATTACAGAAAGCGAGGTAGTGGAAGTAGAATTGCCGAACTGTGGACAACTTCTAAGCAAAACATATACGGTCAGCGACGGATCTGATAAAACAGATGATGCTTCTTGTACGCAAACTATTACTGTAGAACATGTTTCTGATTTTATTGTACAGTTTCCAGCTGACCAAGATTTTGATAGCTGTGAGTTAGGAGAGATAGCAGGTCCAATAGTGACCGAAGACGAATGCGAAATGATTTCGATTTCTTCTGAAGATAGAGTATTCACTCAAGTAGAAGATGCTTGCTATTTGATAGAAAGAACATGGACCGTAATTAACCATTGCATTGTCGATAATCCAAGCACTGGAGGCTTTACCAATTTAGGTACTCCATTACCCGTTCCAAGGACTTTCAGAGATGATGATGGGTTCTTTCAATATGTACAGGTTATCACTGTTAACGATGAGGTTGCGCCCTCCATAGTATTTACTGCGCCAGACCCATGTGACTTTACAGAGGCTTGCGAAGGTGCGGTAGTATTGACTGTTGCTGGAGAAGACGATTGTGCGGATTTAGTGGATCTTACTTTTTCATGGAAGATTGATGCTGGTTCTACCGGTGCATTCGAGATAGAAGGAACAGGAGCGGATGCTTCTGGAATATATCCCTATGGTGATCACATTATCAAGTGGACAGTGAGTGATGGCTGTGGAAATACGACTTCAGAAGAATTTGAATTTTCGGTTCTGGATTGCAAAAATCCGACACCCGTTTGTCAAGGGGTATCTACGGTTGTCATGAATGATGGGAGTTGTGTACAGGTATGGGCAAGAGACCTATTGCTGTATGCAGAAGATAATTGCACAGAAAGGACTGAAGAAGAATGGCTTGACAATGCACGAGCAAGACTTTCAGGCGATAATGGTCCCTTAGGGATTGTCGTTGAAGTTTGTTGTGAAGATTTATTTTTAGGTAGTGTGCCTGTGGAGGTGTGGGTAGAAGATGAGGCAGGCAATGCAGAATTCTGTCTCGTAGATGTTAATATCCAGGATAATATGGGCAACTGTGACGACATTGGATTTGGAGCAGCGACTTTGATAGGATCTATCAAAACTGAAAGTGGTTCAGGTGTTTCTGAAGTTGATTTGGTAATTGATGGTCAAGAAATGGCAGATACGGATAGTGCTGGAGAGTACCAGTTGCGTTTGCCAACCGATAATTCGTACCGAGTTGAACCAAGCAAATTGGATAATCCAGCCTTTGGCATCAGTACTTTAGATTTGGTATTCATGACACAACATGTCCTACAGATAAGACCATTGGATAGCCCTTATAAAATGATTGCGGCAGATGTCAACCTGGACGGCAAGATTGATATTTTTGATTTAGTAGAAGAGCGTCAATTAATTTTATTTATCATATCAGAATTTGCTAAAGCTGATTCTTGGGTATTCTTACCGGCGGATTATGAATTCCAAAACCCGGCTAATCCTCTGAATGAAGACTATCCATACTTTATGAATGTAGACTTGGATACAGATTTAACGACAGCGAACTTTACGGCCATCAAAATGGGAGACCTTGATGGTTCGGCGATGCTAAACAATGACGTAGAAGAGCGCTCCTTCACTTCGGCTCTATCATTTGTAGTAGAGGACAAAGAAGTAGAAAAAGGCGCTGTTCAGACAATTGATTTCAAAGCTTCAGATTTTAAAGCGGTGAATGGATACCAGTTTACACTAGGCTTTGATCCTGCTAAGATTGAGATAAAGGAAATCAAATCGGGAGCCTTAAACATCAACGAAAGTAACTTTGGGAAAGGACTTTTAGAAGCGGGAAGACTTACTTCTTCATTCAACGTATTTGGAGACGCTATTTCGGTTTCAGATGATGAAGTACTTTTCTCGATTGCATTTTTGGCTAGACAGGATGTACAACTGAGTGAAGAATTTTCTATAGTGGCTGAATACACCATCGCAGAATCCTATATAGAGAACTATAATATCCAAGGCTTGAATCTAGTTTTTGAAAGTGATGCTACAGCTGGAGTAAGTAACTTCGCTTTATACCAGAATACCCCAAATCCATTCCGAGATCAAACATTAATATCCTTTGATTTGCCTAACAATACTTCTGCAAGTTTGACGATTTATGATGTGACTGGAAAAGTGCTTTATCAAATAGAAGGAGAGT
This sequence comes from uncultured Saprospiraceae bacterium, assembly GCA_937923345.1. Lineage (GTDB taxonomy): Bacteria > Bacteroidota > Bacteroidia > Chitinophagales > Saprospiraceae > JALZVN01. Next base: position 46,100 of record CAKZVJ010000159.1, on the reverse strand, counting down.
ATCCAGCAGGTCATAATACGATTGAAATTGATGCTAACCATCTGAAAATCAGTGGGATTGTATACTACACATTGGAGACAAAGGATAATAAGGCAGAGCGAAAGATGCTTATTTTACGATAGTTTACGATGTTACCCAACCAAAATGCCTCTCATGTGGTCATTACATATGAGGGGCATTTGTTATGTTAAATTTGTACTAGAAAGTACTCTATAGCATAAATTAATGTTAATGTGATGTGGAATAGACCTTTTGATTGGATTTTTTGTCTATTTTTCGTAATATTTGTAAACAGAACAATAATTGAACAACCAAATCGGAAACGCTCAGATTTTAACCATTTTCATCGTTTTCTTGATGTACACTAGCATGACTAGCCAAATCAGTGGCTTATCCAACTTTGTGTATGTTCCTGAATACGGTACTTTTGACAATATTGAAAAGCAGGGAGAGGTCAGTGTTCAAATCGCCTCAGGTGCTTTGAATAATATAGATTTTCCAAGTTTTCGAGCCTCTTATGGCGTGTACGAAAATATAGTTGTTGGAGCTAATTTCTTTTCCTTCGGGAGCAGTAGCCCTAATATTAATGCACAAATAACCAAAGCATACATAGTTTCTGGTGATATAGGCTTATTTAAAGAAATAGGTTTGCAAGGAAACAAAAAGCTAAGATTGCATACTTCCTTGTCTTATGGACGGGGTAGGATCAGTCGGGCCTTTCTTGATATCGCAGGAGAGTTAAATTTAGGAATACAAAGATATTCTGTGGTTGGAGGAGCGATGCTGAAATTGAATGATAAAGTTAATTTTGGACTCGGCTTGACCCCTAAGTTTTTTAACTTTTCAGATCGTGGAGGTATCGGAGATGTACTCAGAAGTGATAGAGTGAATTTTGGCGAATTAATAGCATTGTCCCCTACATTTCTACTAGATCTTAATTCTAGAATTGAGTTTGGTGATGATTTTGCAAAACTCTTTTTCAATTGGGATTTTGTTCTGAAGAATTTTAATAATGAAGATGATGCTTTAACAGATTTATTAGCCCAAGAAACTATACACATTGGTTTTAACATCGTAATAAACAAGGCGATTAACAACATAAAAATTAAGAGAAATGAAAAAATTTAGAAACCTTTTCCCAGTCGTAGTGATTTTTCTTTTCTGTACATCTTGTATAGACAATGACCAAGATCTAACTTATGAGTACTATGAGGATTATCAGCTCATGGAGAATGTACTCAACATACCCAATGATAGTCCTATGGACTATACTTTAAAGTTTCCTGAGTATTATGGTAGAGATGCCTTTTTCAATGCTAATATGGCTACGCTCGGTAGAGTAATGTTTTATGATACGAATCTATCAGCAGATCGTACTGTATCATGTGCTTCTTGTCATAAGCAAGAACTCGCATTTTCTGATGATAAGGTAGTGAGTGATGGGATATTTGATGAAGTGACCGATAGAAACTCACTAGCATTAGGCGCTGTTTTTAATTTTCAAGAATACTACGGTACAGCTAGTATAAGCGCTGTTCCTTTCTTTTGGGATAATTCTATTAGAACTGTTCAAGAGCAAATTGTAATGACTTTTGGTTCCGAGAAGGAAATGGATATGACCATTGATGAAGTGGTTGACGTAATGAACAACAATGATTACTATCGCCCATTAATTAAAGCTAACAACATGGACAAAATTACAAACGCTGCGGCTGTAGAAGCATTGGCTGTGTTTGTTAACTCTATAGGAAGTTATGGATCTAAGTTTGACAAAGAGCTGTCAGTTGCTGCGGGTGGCAGAATCGGTTTTGGACAATCTAGAGATGTTGCTACTAGATCATTCAGTGGTTTTACATCTAGCGAAAATAGAGGTAAAGACATCTATATGAATAGCTGTGCTTCTTGTCATGGAGAATTGATGGGTGCACCTAATGAACTTCAAGCAAATAATGGTATCCTAATCAACGATGGAGACTATGGTATACCAGGTTCTCAAGGTGAGTTCAAGGTGCCTTCTCTAAGAAACTTAACCCTCACATACCCTTATATGCACGATGGTAGATTCGCAACTATCGAAGATGTAATCGAGCACTACAGTACCGGTATTCAGATGAATCCAGCCTTACATAATAATCTAAAAGATAATTCTGGAAATGCAATGGCTATGAACTTCTCTGATGATGAGAAGGAAGACCTGATTGCTTTCTTAAAGACTTTTGATGATGAGGAATTCCTCACAAATCCTTTATACTCTGATCCTTTTATCAGATAATAGAATTGAAAGTTAAATCTTTAAAAAGCGCAATTTGGAAACAAATTGCGCTTTTTTTATGCGACTAATTATCAGCTAGAAAGAAGATCATTATATACAAGTGAACTAAAGAACCCGTGATAAAATCATAGAATTTATCCCTAGGAGTATACTTGTATATCTTAGTGAGTCTGTGAAGTTTGGACAATGGACTAGCGATGAGTAGGGGTGATGACGAAGGAATCAGTGCGAAGCACCGAGGCGAATGCCGAGTCCCGAATCGTAGCGACCCAGCAAGAAATCGCCTCGCTACAGCAAGGCGATTTCTTGCTGGGTAGGCCCCAAAGCAATTAAACTATACCTGCAAATAGCTTGATAGAAAAAAAGCACCATCCGAAAATCGAATGGTGCTTTTTTGTTGTATAGAAATTTTAATAATTCTATTTAATTCTCGCGCATATCTTCTACATAAATATCTGGAAACTTAGACGCATCAAACTCGAAAGTTCCAGCAGGGATGGATACATTGGAAGCGAGATTATTATTTACGAAAGTGTATCTAGAGCCATCTTTCGAAAATGCCTTCACACTGACCATATTTAGATTCTTTGTGTCGACGGTCATTCTCAATTTTGAAAACTCGCTGTCCTCATCTATAGGCTTACATTCTATCAGCGCTACGATCTTACCAGCTTGCTTTATCTCATCGCTGATGGCAAAAATAAACGCATCGCTTTCGTATAACTTCAATAGATTTTGTGGACTCATGAAACTGTCCTCCTCCTCAAGGGTAGAAGCGCTATGAATCTGCACCTCATTATTATTCTTCAGATGGATCCATACATTCTCGCCATTGGAGGTGACCGACTGCTGTTCGAAATCCAGGTGAAACTGTTTATCTTGTTGATAGATAAGTCCTTTCTGGACGATCATGTCTTCCTCAGGGATTTCTATCTCCAAAGAAAAATCCATCTTCATATTCTCGAAGCCCTCGTACTTTACTTTCAGTTTGTTTAGGAGCGCTACGGCTTCTGGATCACTATCCTTACCACTTAGGTATTGATTGGTCTGCGCGCTGAGTGAGGGCAATAGGATGGCCATCATCAAAATCAGAGGGATATATTTCATCTTCGTTATCATATCAAATCACGTTTATATCAGATACACGATTTAGGGAATGTGCACTAGGTTAAGCAAACGTTAATAGAGGAGTATTGTTGATGGGGTTATTAAGTTTTACGCTTTTTCTTCTTAGCCGCAGGAAATAATACATTATTGAGAATCAACCTATATCCAGGCGAATTAGGGTGCAAGCTCAAGTCCGTCTCAGGATCATTGACAAAGTGACGATAATCCTCCGGATCATGGCCTCCGTAGAAAGTCCAAAAACCTTGTCCAATCGTGCTATGGATGTACCTCGCCTCATTGGCAGGTTTGTTTTCACCCATAATCAATACACCCGATTTGATCTGATCCTTGAGATAGGCCGTAGTCTGTCCCATGAATCCCTTGACGGTTCTAGTATGGCACTGCGTCAACATAGAAGGTACCGGATCCCACTTCGCAGAAAAGTCAAACAAGGTAAAATAGTCCGTCTTGGCAGTTACCCTACGCTTAGGATTACTATTGTCTCCATGGTCGATCGAGCTGTACTCATACACTAGCGGATCTGTCTTCAATTTGAAGTCCTTAAAGGCAAAGGTCTTGCTATAGTCTAGCTTGGATTGCGCGGTCGGATCTTGACCGTCGCCATCATACATATGATCGCAGATATCCAAACCTTCTGCAGCTAATGCGATATCGTAAGTATCTGTAGCAGAACACATTGCGAACATGAAGCCACCACCTACTACGTATTCTTGTATCTTTTTTACGACGGCTAGTTTCAATTGTGATACCTTTTTATATCCTAAATCGGTAGCCAGTTCTTCCATTCTTTTTACCGTCTCTTTGTACCAAGACTGATTGTGAAAACTACGGTAAAATTTACCATACTGTCCCGTAAAATCCTCGTGATGCAAGTGCAGCCAATCGTACTCCGTCAGCTTATCATCTAGCACTTCTCGATCATATATCATGTCGTATGGAATCTCCGCGTAGGTCAATACCATGGTCACGGCATCATCCCAAGGCTGTACTTTTTCTCCACGCGTGTTTACCGTAGGCGTGTATACCGCTATCTTGGGGGCCACCTCCAGCTTGATCACATCCTGATTCACTTCGGGATTGGAGATATCCAGTTGTATTTTCCCAAATTGCGCATCTGGGATGACCTTGTAGCTGACCCCTCTAGTAAGGCATTCCTTTTCAAAAACCTTATTGTGCTTGAAGGCGAATGTGCCTCCATCATAATTCAGCAGCCAATACGCCTCTACACCCGCATTCAGCACCCAGTAGGTGATTCCGTATGCTTTGAGATGATCCTTTTGATCTTCTCCCATAGGAATAGTGATATAAGAGGCCTGGATGGACCCGATGGCTACCGCCAAAAATAAACAAACTGTAAGTACTACTTTATACATAAAACTGTGGATTATACCCATTTAAACGGCTTTCTAGGGGTAAAGATTATCATTTATAACTATTATATAGTCGGATTATATTAATTTTAAATATTCTTTAGGGAATTAATACCATATTAGTCCCTCAAAGGTGAAAGATATATCCAGATGAACACATCCATTTTATTCAATTGTCTCAATTTTTAAAATTAAAATTATGCGTTGGCAAGGAAGAGAAAAAAGTCAAAATGTAGAAGATAGAAGGGGGCGCAGTGGCGGAGCGAGAGCCGCTGGTGGGCTTGGCATAGGCGCTATCATTCTTGTGTTTATTGTTTCGATGGTGTTTGATGTAGACATCTCAGGATTGCTGCAGGGCGGTGGCGCGGGCTCCCAGCCATATCAGCAACAGTCTGCCCCTCGTGCTGAATTAGGGGGACCAGGAGATGAGCTTGCCGAATTTGTATCCGTCACATTAAAATTAACAGAAGACGTCTGGGTTCCATTATTTAGAAATGAATTGGGCCGCAATTATCGCAAGCCGACCTTGGTCCTTTTCGAAGGCGCTGTTCAGTCCGCTTGTGGCCATCAGTCATCAGCAGCAGGTCCATTCTATTGTCCCGGTGATGAGCAGTTGTATATCGATTTGAGTTTCTTTCGCGAGCTCAAAGAAAAATTTAGAGCCCCAGGAGATTTCGCTATGGCCTATGTAGTGGCACATGAGGTGGCGCATCACATCCAGCGGCAGCTAGGCATCACGGATGAGGTACACAGAAAGAGAGGACGCGTGAGCGAGGCGGAATACAATGACCTTTCCACCAGGCTAGAACTTCAGGCAGATTTTCTGTCCGGCGTTTGGGCTCACCACGCGGAGAAGACGATTGGCATATTAGAGGAGGGAGATATAGAGGAGGCACTTAGGGCGGCCAACGCCATTGGTGACGATACCATCCAAAAAAGATCGCAAGGCTACGTTGTCCCAGATTCATTTACACACGGTACCTCAGAGCAAAGAATGCGCTGGTTTATGAAGGGATTACAGACCGGAGACTTGTCCCAAGGCGATACCTTCAATACCCGAAATCTGTAGCCAGCGTATAAAAATATTTAGTCCTAAAATAGGAGGGGATGTGATTTTCGCATTCCCTCTTTTTATTTTTGGGGCCTACTCAGATGAGCCTTCTATCGGCGGCTATCTGAGTCGCTATGATACAGGGCTCGCTCTTCGCTCGGCCACCTAAGTGGGCCTAGGCTACAAGGCTCTACGCTTAGCTGTCTCCTCCTCCGTCGGCCCCTTTCTCAGCGCTAGGCCAAAGGTTTATATTGTCAAATGGATCGTATGAGATCATTCTTAAAAAGGCATCATCACCATAGAAAAACTCTAGTGAGGATACTTGTTTCCAAGGTAAGAAAATCTAAAATGTTGATTGGCGTAGACTTGCATTGGCTGTGACGAAAGGGCGTACATTACAGATGCAGTCGAAGTACAGTAGCTAAAGCCCAGCTATACACTATTGTCATCGGTTATTACTAATTCCATCTCAAATTGATTGATTGTATTTTGTAAATTCAAAACATGGATATGATCAATCTTATCTGTCAGTCGCTTATCCACGTTGATTATTCTGATCTCATTTTCCACTTGTCCAATAGCCTGAAATAGTCTTTTCCAGTTTTTCTTGTTTTGAGTGAATAGGTCAAATTGAGCTAGATATTTTTTCTCTGGATGAATGATAAAATAAGATTCCGGTTTATCCTTATACATCACTTCATAAAGGTCGTAGTTGCTCTCTATAATGGTCTCTTTCTGAAAATCCCAGGAGTACCATTGCTGATTGGGTAGCTTGTCCCAGTCATAATCTTGGGTTGATTTCTTTTGTACTTCAATGTGTACATCACTTTCAGATGTTATTTTACCAGCGTAACATTTGTACTCTTTACAAACTTCAAAACCAACCGATTTGTACGCCCTGATAGCCCTTTCATTTTTTGTGATAACTTCTAGGGTAGTTTTTTTGATTCCATTTTTTCTTAAATCACGCAAGGCAAAATCGTAAATGGATTGGACTATCTTTTGGCCTCGATAGTCTGGTATTACTCCTGTGCCAGTATTAAAAGCAGTAGGTATACCAAATCTTTTATCAATGGCATGAATTATAAATCCAATTAATTTTTCTTGATCAAACATCCCATACGAAAGATTGAAATCTACTTTAGCAGCCTCCCATCGCTGTCTATAATATTCTTTATCGGTTGGCATCTTTACATAATAGTTGGCAAATGCTTTTAGGAAGCAATCTATTATTTCATCAAAAGATACTTTGTTCAAGTTTTTTACTTTCATTCTACTTATTAAATGTTCTAGCACCTATGAGTGTCCGGATAAGATGGGCGCGAATATCAAGGATGACATATTATATTTTCTAGCTCAAAAGGACTATTTCTTACTGGCCGAAAAACTAAAATTGGGAGAGACATTTTGGCGCATTTGTACCAGTTTATTTTGAGTAGCTTGGTCCAAATTTTGAAACTTTCTGGCTTGGCGGAAGTGCTCAAAAAATTCTATATACAAAACAGAAAAATATCCAAGCACTGGGAGCAAGAGGACAATCATCAATACCGACCATGGGGCTAAGAAAAAAGCCAAACCGATACAAGTCAGATAATATAGAAGAGAAAGGCCTATCCCACTAGCTAACTTGACAGAGGCTACAAACTCTAACTGCTTTACCTTTTTTACACCTAGGAGGTGGGAGAGGTAAATCGGCAGATAGCAACCTACTCGACCTACTAAAAATGGCACAAAGCCTAAGGCAAGTATCAAGATATTGGACCAGTCTCCAAAGTCAGGCCTACGAATACCGAAATCTGTAATACCGTGACGCTCACTTTCATTTTTGTAGGCTACTACTTCTTTGGAGATATTATCAAATTGATAAGGGGTAGCCAAATTGAGTTGCTCGGCAATACCAAATTCTCTTTGAAATCTGGCTTTTCCCTCTACATCATAAATAGGGAAGATGGGTTGGAGATTATTATTGCGATCCATTTCAAAAAGATGTTCATACGTTTCCGCATGATCATCCTCTACGTGGATAATGAGCTTTTTCATCTCGTCTTCCAGCGTGTTAGTCAAGGCACGAATCGCTTTATTGGTATTTTCATCGTAGCTTTCTAAATAGTCTTGGATAGATATTGGATCACCGAATGCAATCATGACATCTGATCTAAACTTGTCTGCTGCAGTGTAGTTGATGCCGCAGGGAACTAGTTTTATATCTTGATCTCTACCATATTTTTCAAGAGCTCCAAAAGCCATACGAGCAGTTCCTTTCTTGAGCGGGCGTAGTCTTTTTACTTGTTGTGTACTGGCCTCTGCCAAGATCTGAATGAGCTGATTATCTTTCAATAATTCATAGCAGTATTCGAAGGTGCCGTAGTTATTTTTGAGATTGTCAAAGCCTTCTGAAGCTCTAAATATGGGAATCATATGGATATCCCGCATGAGCTTACCATACAGTGGTTTTCTAAACAAATCCCCTCGTACAATGAAATTCACGGGTCTATCTAGATAAGACCCAAAAATGCAAGGCTCTATGAAGGCAGTAGGGTGATTAGTCACCAACAAAACAGGTTTGTCCATTGGTAATTTCTCCAAATTCGAAAATTGAATTTTCTTGAAATTTACTCCTAATGCAATTCTTGCTAAATACTTTAATGGTGTATAAAACATATATTATCGCAAATACTTTGTTTTACGTCCTTTTTAAACGATAAAAATATTCAAAATTGTGTGATAAGCTAAGGACAATATATGACAACCAATTGAAATACACCCAATTTTGTTTATTCTAAAAAAATAGATCGATCAAAATGCCAATATGTGTTGGCATAACTACAAATATAATAAGCTTTTGTACATTGCCATTATGAATCGCAGCAAGTATTTGATAGTAATAGGTGGTCCTACAGCCATAGGTAAGACGAGTACAACTATTGCATTGGCCAATCAGCTCAACTGTGATATTATCTCTGCCGATAGCCGACAGTTTTATCGAGAAATGAACATAGGTACTGCCAAGCCGACAAAAGAGGAGCAAACTCAAGCAAAGCATCATTTTATTGACTCCCTATCTATTACGGATGATTACTCTGTGGGTAAATTTGAAGCAGATACGCTGCAGTTACTAGAAAAGCTATTTAGCATAAATGACTACTGTATTTTGACTGGTGGTTCTGGCTTGTATCTAAACGCTATTATCGATGGTTTAGATAAATTTCCTGCCATAAGTTCCTCCTATCGCGAACAACTTAATGAAGAGTTAGAAAAGAATGGTTTAAGTGTATTGGTTAAAGAATTAAGCGAAAAGGACCCCGTTTATTTTGAAAAAGTAGACACCAATAATCCACACAGAATCATCAGAGCTTTAGAAGTTATTAGAGCTACGCAGAAACCTTTTTCTTCTTTTTTGCGGCAGGAGCCAGTACAGAGACCATTCAATATCTTACCTGTCAAAATAGAAATGAATAGAGAAAAGCTATATGAAAGAATAAATCTAAGGGTGGATATTATGATGCAACAGGGTTTGAAAGAAGAAGCCCAATCGCTATATCCGCAAAAGGATTTGAGTGCATTACACACGGTAGGCTATTCAGAATGGTTTGATCACTTTGATGGACTTACGGACCATCTAACGGCTGTGGAGTTGATTAAGCGCAATACCCGCAGATATGCTAAACGTCAGATCACCTGGTTTAATAATCAGGGTTTTTATAAAGGAATGGCACAAGGGCCGCATATAGTAAATCAGATACTGGCATTCATATCTTCCATGAAAGACAAATAAAAGGTAGCTGGTTTTGCTTTAGACTTTTTTGTTTCCTCTTCCTAGTTCCACAGCTCTGTCCATAGCCGCATGGACACCTTGCTTAATATCTTCATATATTTTTAATTCTGCAAAGGTATTAATGGCTGCTTCAGTAGTCCCTCCTCTAGAGGCTACTTTTTGAATCCATTCTTGGCAAGAGAGATTCTGTTTGTTATACAGGTCGACAGCTCCTTTGAAGGTTTGACTGACCAGTAGCGCGGACTCTGATTCCTTGAATCCCAAATCCTTGGCGGCTTTCATCATGGCATCCATGAAATAGAAAACATATGCTGGGCCACTACCGGAAATGGCTGTAGAGGCATCTATCAATTCCTCCTTATCCACATAGATAGACTTGCCAGTGGTATTGATTAGATTTTGTACCATGACCAGTTCTATACGAGTGACCTCGTCATTAGAGGTGAAGACCGTCATACCCATCCCGATTTGCGCTGGTAGATTAGGCATAGCACGAATAATTTTTTTGGCGCCTAGCTCCTGGGCGATAGTTTCTATCTTGACACCAGCCATGATGGATAGATAGACTTGTTGATCTTCTACCTGTGGCTTGATGTACTCAAAAAGTTGCGTAGCATCTTGTGGCTTTACGGCTAATATGATTAAGTCGGCCTGGTGAAGACAGGTATCAGGTTTGGAATAAATAGTACCTAGATTTAGGGATTGGAGAAGAGCGGATTTTTCTTCTGATTTTTCCAATATCATCAGATCGGACGTAGTGGTAATCTTCGAATGCAAAAAACTTTTTGCATAGGTAAGTCCCATGTTGCCACCACCAATGATTAGTATTTTCATTTTTTTTTAATGGTATACGCCAAATAGTCTAAAAAGATAGGTGCATGAGTACATTTTATAAGATATATTACATGTATAGGAACACCAAGGTAATCTTTTCATCCAAGAGGAAAACGGACTAGTGCTGTGGAACTGTGACCCGCTAGGGGAAGACTCCATGCGTCGAGCTAGGTGGGCAGGATGGAGGCCGAGCGAGTAGCGAGCAGTGTAACATAACGACCCTGCCATGCCGACTTAATCGGGAATGTCAGGGTAGGCCCTTAAAAATAAGTACTTAGAGAATATTAGCTTAATTTTGAATTTAATCGCTAACTTAGTTTTTGAACTACAAAAGATATATATGAAATCAATTTTAATGGGGACTTTGTTTGTCATTTTAGCTCTGTCTTGCAACTCAGAAGCATCTATGGATGCAAAAAAATATAACAATAAATCATCATTAGAAAAAGAATCGGCACCGACTGGCGAATCTGTATCCTATGCAGTAGCTATACATGGTGGTGCTGGATATCAAACTAAAGAGTCGATTTCGAATGAAACTGATCTTGCTGTACGAAAAGCGTTAAACGCTGCTTTAGATGCCGCAGAGAATATACTAAGTAAAAATGGTGTAGCGGGTGATGCGGTTATTGCAGCCATCGAGATTTTAGAAAACGATCCTAATTTTAATGCTGGTAAAGGCGCAGTATTTACCAATGAAGAGCGAAATGAATTGGACGCATCTTACATGGATGGGGCTAAAATGGATGCAGGTGCAGTAGGTGGTGTTACGAATATCAAGAATCCGATAAAGGCAGCAAGAGCGGTCATGGAAGAGTCGCCTCATGTATTGCTCACAGGGAAAGGAGCAGAAGAATTTGCGAAAAGTCAAATGCTAGAAATAGTAGATCCTTCCTACTTCAAAGTGCAATCAAGATTGGATGCTGTGCGTAAGGCTAAAGCGCGGAAGGAAGTAAAAAAGCACGGCACGGTCGGGTGTGTAGCTCGAGATAAAAATGGTAATATTGCAGCAGGGACTTCTACTGGTGGCATGACCAATAAGAGATGGAATAGGATAGGGGATTCACCTATCATCGGAGCAGGAACCTATGCTAATAATAATACTTGTGGAGTATCTAGCACTGGGCATGGTGAGTTTTTTATTCGTTATGCGGTAGCTCATGATATATCCGCCTTGATGGATTATAAAGGGATGAGTCTCGAAGAGGCATCTAATCATGTGATCAATGAAAAGCTCAAGAAAGCTGGAGGAGAAGGTGGAGTCATCTGTGTAGATAAAGATGGTAATATTTCAACGCCACATAATACGCCTGGTATGTACAGAGGCTATGTGACAGATAAGTCGAGAGGAGTTGCTATCTATGGCGATGAGGAACTGCAAAAAGTAGAACATTAATATTCGAGACATTAGGGTATAAACTACAAAGCCGCTTTACGAATGAATCGTAAAGCGGCTTTGTTTATTTAGTCATTTTTAGGCCTTTATCGCTGCACTATAAATGGCGTGAAAGATTGACCTTCTTCAGCTTTTAACACTAGGTAGTACATACCTTCTGGATAAGTAGCCACTTGTATGCTGGAGCTAGATTGAGGGAGGGTACCATGTTCTAGTATCATCCCTAATGGATTGATAACTTGGTAGTTTATCTCACCAAATCGATTTGAGCCTAGTTCTACATGCAGCAAATTGTTCGTTGGATTTGGGAACACGGTGACAGGTATTGTTTCTAATACATTTCTTGTTGAGACAACACCTTCTATTTCATATGGTCCTAGAGGAAGTGTACATCCATTGCTATCGGTAACTACTACGTCATACATTCCAGGTGCTAGATTTGTAATGTTTGCTTCATTATCTCCATTGCTCCACGCATACGTATAAGGAGGCGTACCACCAATGATGTCGATATTGATGTTGCCATTATCTGCTCCGTTTACAGAGTTGTTGACTAAGAGGTTGTCAAGCAAAAGCTCCTCTGGTTCGGTAATTACTATGGTGGATTCGAATGTGCAAAGCGTCGCATCTTGAATCGTGATACCATAAGTGCCAGCAATCAGCATACTTAAGTTTTGCGTAATCTGGCCATTGCTCCAGCTGTATTGGAATGGAGGGGTGCCGGAAGCCACGTCGATTAATATCTCTCCATCGTTGCCTCCAAAACAAGAAACATTGGTGCTCGTGATACCCGCCTCGAAGGTGCCGGCTACGTTGATGCCTACTTCGCAGGTATTGGTATTGCCCGTGGCATCTGTAGCAATGTAGGTCACTGGGGTGAATCCGTTGGCAAAAATGTCACTTGCGCTCTCCATCATATTGATGTCATTTGTGATGGTAACTACACTGCAGTTGTCATCGACCAAAGGGAGGTCAACTATGACCATGGTGTCACATCTATTTCCTGTGATGTTGACCGTAATATCTGCTGGACATTCTATACTCGGTGCTGTGCCGTCCAAAACGGTAAGGTCAAAACTACAAGTGGACCCATCATCTAAGGTGAAAGTATTGGTAGTGGTGCCAAAGGGAAAGAGCGCGCCTCTGCCTAGACCAGCTGTCTGTGTTACCAGTCGATTATTTGTTGCATTCCCTCTGAGTTGCATGACTAAGGCAAGATCAACCCCAATACTAGACAATGAAGTAGGTTCTATAAATCCACATACTGGGGCTACAAAATAAGATTCTCTAAATTCACCTTCATTACTATACCCAGCGATAAATCGGGTAGTGTTGATCTCAGGTACTACAACTTCGACGACTACTTTTTGACCTCTAGGTACTAAGTGGTTGACAAATACGGTGTGGATCGTATCTGCTAATGAAGGCAGCAGGTATTGTCTACTAAATACCAATGTCATATTTTCATACAAGACTTCCTCTGCGTCTAGATTATAAATATTAAGATCTATTTGTGGATTGTTTGTGTCAGAAAAACCAATTCCGATATCCATCAGTTCTATTAAGAAATCACCATTTACACCCATTTTGGGCATGTCAAAAACACGCAGATGTCTAGACTCAATGCTCTGATCACATCCAAAAGAACTCACTACGGTATTGGAGAAATTTTGTCTAATGCTAAATTCCATAGAATCGCATACGCCTCCAGTAACACTAGGTAATTCGTAATTAACTATAGCCCCACAATCATCTGTTGTAGTAGAGACAATGGTGTCAGATGGGCAGTTGGTAAAAGTAAGTGTGCTGCCATCCTCTACGATGATATTAAAACTACACTCACTGCTGTTACCAGCATCGTCTGTAGCGATGAATGTATTGGTAGTCACTCCTACTGGAAAGGCAAAGCCACTTGGTAAGCCACTAGTTTGGTTTATTGTAGTCGAGCCGCATAAGTCATTTGCTACTAGGTCATAGTCTACTACTGAAGTACAGCCATTGGCGCCAACAGATACTATAATGTCATCAAGGCAATTAATAACAGGGGCATCTATATCTGCTACAAAAACATCAAAACGACAAGTGTCGGTAGCGCCAAAAATATCCATAGCTACGTATTCCTGTCTAGTAAAACCTGGAGGGAAAACACCACCGCTGGGTATCCCTGTTATTTGGAAAATAGAGTCTCCTGGACATTCTTCTAAAACAAAAATATCGAAAGAAACCACTGCGCCACATTCATTGGCCTGGCTAGTCGTATCAATATTTAAAGGGCAGATTAAAAATGGATCTACACCATAGGTTACAGTCACGTCAAAGCTACACGAGGTGCTATTACCAGCGGGGTCAGAAAGTTCAAAAGTATTCGTAGTTGTTCCAGCTGGAAATGCGCCTCCACTTTCGATACCGGCAGTTTGCTGAATAGAAAAGTCTGATGCTCTCAGCTTTAGTACGAGGTTGAAATCAGGTTGGCCAAAAGAAGCAATGTCAATAGGCTCAGGTATATTACATCCTGGGCTGGCGATAAAGGATGGTGCAGATTGGCCGCCTCCAATATTGTAGCCAGGTATCTGTGCAACATCAAATGGTGGTGCTACTAACTCCACAACGATCATGTCAGTGTTACTGACCAAGATGTTAGCAGGAATAGTGAAAATGCCTCCAGAGATAACCGGTACCGTCGCTTGCAGACTTTCTAATAGAGTCATATTGGCATATAGCAAGGGGCCAGAAAGGGAGTATACATTGACTGTAATCTCTGGTTGAGAGCTAGAAAAACCTACTCCGACATCGACACCTGTCAAAAATACTTGAGCTGGTAAGCCAGATTGGGATAAGTCAAAAACTCTAAGATGACTGGTTTCGACATCACCATTGCAACTAAAAGCTGTGATACCATCATCAGAAAAGTTCTGACTGAGGTCAAACTGTGAGATAGGGCAATTTGTAGTATTGAATCCAACGTTATAGTCAATGACGGCTTCACAGTCCCTCCGACTAGGTAAAATAGAGTCAATATTAGCGGGGCAAATTATATCTGGTAAATTGATTGCATTGGCTTCATTAGGGTAGCTTTCGCAATAATTGACGGATAAATTGTCTTTGAGGTCATTATTTGTGCGATTATGGTCATAGTTGTTCGCTAATAACAGCTTTGGTAGAAATATTGCTAATAATAGAATGTAATAAGTCCTCATGCTTTACAGGAATAAATCGATTTAAAAATAATGGCGCAAGTTAGGCACATTTAAAACGAATATCCTGTTAAAAGTGTGATTTTATTCATTTTGTTAAAAGCATACAATAGAAAAAATTAAAGTAATGTAAATTTATTGTTAGGTCTATAAGTATTCACTATTTTTGTCATATGATGTGAATGATCACAACGTATACTTTTGAATAGTTTTTAGTAAGATTTAGTAATGATTTACTAGAACGATTGAGATTCCATGATTGCTAGAGGTAAAATTCGGTTCCGAAGTTTACACTGCAGGCTATTGACGCCTATGGTCTTGTCATTTCTATTTCTTTTCGTATTTACTGTACAAGGCCAATTTACCCAAGATTGGGACATTCTCTACGGAGGGGATAATTTTGATGAATTATTGTCTGTGGTAGAGGTGTCAGATGGACTTGTATTTGGTGGGTCTGCCAATTCTTCTACCATGGGGGATTCTCCCCCTACGGCTGGTTCCTCAGATTATTGGATTTATAAAACTGACTTTGATGGGAACATACTATGGTCTTATGCCTATGGTGGATTTTCTAGAGATATACTTCAAAACTTGATTCAAACTGCTGATGGTGGATTTATTATGACAGGTATATCTGAGTCTAACATGGGGGCTTTTAAGTCAGAGGATTCTAGAGGAGATGTAGATTTTTGGATAGTCAAAGTAGATGCTGATGGTCTCTTCACTTGGGATGCCACTTTTGGAGGTGATCAGGAAGATTTTTCAACTACAATAATTCAGGTGCAGGATGGCACTTATTATGCTAGTGGCTGGACCCAAAGCTTAGTAAGTGGAGAAGTGTCTTTTCCTACCCGAGGTGGTTCGTCCGATTATTGGTTAGTGCATATTGATACAAATGGAGACTTATTATATGATAGGCGTATAGGAGGGCCGAATGCGGACTTGATGCTCGATATGTATGAAGTGCCAGGAGGAGACATTATACTTTCTGGTGTTTCTAGTTCTAATATCGGTGGCGAAAAAACAGAAGATTCCTACGGTAGTAATGATGTATGGGTAATACGGATGAATGCAGATGGAAGTATCGACTGGGATAGAACCTATGGAGGTACTCAAGATGAACAAGGTTGGTCTATAGGTCGAGCGCCAGATGGAGGTACGCTTATTGGTGCATTTTCAAATTCGCCAGTCAGTGGAAACAAAACTGCGAATCAAATAGGGGGCTCTGATTATTGGTTGATAAAAATAGATGACTTAGGAAATAAAGTCTATGACAGAACTTTTGGGGGGCTACAAGAAGATGAATTAAATGAACTAAAGGTAAATGATAAAGGGCTTTATGTTTTAGGAGGTAGATCTAGTTCGAATATAGGTGCTAATAAGTCTGAATTGAATCGTGGAGCCTGGGATTACTGGGTGATTATAGTAGATGATGATGGGAGTGTCTTTTTTGACAAAACATTAGGAGGAGATCAAAATGATCTGCTACAAGATTTTGAATTGCTAGATGGTGGCGGAATAGTTTGTGCAGGATTTACGGCTAGTGATACCAGTGGAGATATAACAGATATGAGTAACGGATTTAATGATAATTGGGTAGTATTGCTTGAGTGTTCCTTAGATCAGTTTCTGAATATAGGGGATGATCAAATGGTGTGTGAGTTCACAACGGAAGTCTTGTCTTCCAATACAGGACAACTTAATATTTGCGGTACAGTATGGAATGATGGACGATCAGAAGTCGACCGTACTTTTTTTATCGACGAGGATATGACGATTTCTGTTACCGTCAATGACCTATTTGGTTGCATAGCTCAAGATACTGTGGAATATACCATATTTGATGCTCCTGAGTTTGATTTAGGTTCTCCTGAAATTGAAGTTTGTGTAGGAGAAGATACGCTATTGACTACGGGTTTAGATGATATGACTAATTCGTTTGAGTGGAATGATGGCAATCAAAGCAGTGAGCGAGATGTGTTGATTCCTGGCACCTACGAATTGACCGTTACGGATTTGATAGGTTGTACTTTTGCGGATACAGTAAGATTAGAAAATTTTGACCAACCGAGTTTTGACTTGGGAGCAGATTTAGTTTTTTGTGATGATGCGTCTATGATACTTACCGTTTCTGATCCTGGCCCTAATTATGAATGGTCAGTACCTAATGGTAACTCTCCTACATTGGAGGTGACAGAGACAGGGGAGTATTTTGTCACGGTAACGAATTCGGATGGTTGCTCTAGTATAGATTCTGTCAATGTGACGGTAAACGCTACACCTGGAGTAGAATTAGGCTTATCACGGACCATTTGTGAGGATGATGTAGTGCGTTTAGATGCAAGCGTTGTTGGATGTCCTTCTTGTACTTATGCTTGGGATGATATGTCTACTAATCCTCTTAGAGATGTAAGTCCTGGATTTAACACGACATATGAGGTTGTAGTTACAGATAATACTACTATGTGCACCAGCACAGATCAAATAACCGTAAATGTGTTATCAAAATCGCTAGTAAGGATTAATGATGTTACATGTAATCCATCTGAGATGAGAAATGATACAATGTTTTCTGTTAATGAATTTGGCTGTGATAGTTTAACTATTTTTAATATCGTGCTTTTACCTTCAGATACCATGCGCTTCAGTGTAGGCGTTTGTGATACCGCATTGGTTGGAAGGGATACCATTGTCGATACCAATAGGTTCGGTTGCGATAGTCTTAATATATTCAACTTCTTTCCGTTTCCGACTAGCATAGAAAATATTTCAGGGGGTACTTGTAATCCAAATGAAGTTGGAATAGATACTATGATATTTGTTAATGAATTTGGCTGCGATAGTATTATCATCCAGGAGTTGACCCCATTACCTAGTTCAGAAAATACTTTCAATTTTGTGTCTTGTGATTCTGATGAGGTCGGAAGAGATACAATGAGATTTATAAATGAATTTGGTTGTGATAGTATCATTATAAATGTGACGGATAGGATCTTAGCGGATACTATTCTACTCAATGAGCCTGTTTGCTTTCCAGAAGAAGTAGGTATGGATACTATGTTTTTTATAAATGATGTGGGCTGTGATAGTTTAATTGTTACCAATTTCTTCCTAGTGCCATCTGATACTATTGTGACGACGGATATCACATGTGATCCATTAGCGGTGAGAAATGATTCTGTTTTTATTGATAATCCGAATGGCTGTGATAGTCTTCTAGTAGATATTGTAAACCTTGCGCCGAGTAGTGAGGAGGAGGTTTTGATTATGACTTGCGATGTAAACCAAGTGAGTAGAGATACTTTATTTGAGACTAATATTTTTGGTTGCGACTCAATTATTATCCAGAACTACCAATTATTGCGAAGTGATACAGTAACACTCATGGACTATATATGTGATGGAGAAGCGTTTATAGATACAAGCTTTTTAATCAATTCATTGGGCTGTGATAGTATGGTCATTACCGTTTTTGAAGAAGCTTCCTCTGATGAGATATTTGTGGATGATTTTACTTGCGATATGAATCAAGTTGGGGTTGAGGTATTTAATTTGACAAACCAATTTGGTTGTGATAGCACAGTTACGGTGAATTTTGAATTTGTAGAAAGACAAGTGACAATCCTAGCTGCGAATACATGTGATCCTGCGCAGTTTATGCCTGATACCACTGTTTTTTCCACTGCACTTTGCGATAGTCTAGTCATTACCAACTATAATGTGCAACAAGAAAGTGAGACGATTCTTGACCTGGTGAGCTGTAACATGGACGATGTTGGTACTAGCTCAATAGTCTTGTCCAATCAATTTGGTTGTGATAGTGTAGTGACTTCGATAGTCCGATTTGCAGATGAGGACATCACTAATTTAAGAGTTTTTGAATGCCAGCGAATGGATACTTTAGTCGAAGAAAGCCTATTCGTAAACCAATTCGGATGTGATAGTCTAGTAATAACTACTACGCTTCCTGGATTAGATACCACCTTTAATATAACTAATGTATGCGATCCTGCTGAAGTCTTTGAGATAGAGGTCAGCTTTGTATCTGTAGAAGGCTGCGATAGTATTGTGATTGATAGGGGAGTATTGGGTGATAATTTTGAGACTGTGTTTGAAATATTTACCTGCGATGAAGATCAAGTAGGCACTACCTCTATAAATCTTACTTCCATGGAAGGCTGTGATAGCATTATTATTTTCAATACTGTGTTAGGAGAAATAGAATTGATACAGAATGTTAGAAATATAGCCTGTGGAGAGGTTGGTACGGGTCAAATTTCAGTCCAAGGAAATTCAGGACAGTTGCCTTATCTATATAATCTAGATGGGGGTATTTTCAGTGCCTCTAATATTTTCGATAATTTAGATATTGGTGTTTACCAAGTTGGTGTCCAAGATGCAGATGGGTGTGAATCCTTTGCTGAGGTAGAGATCACTGAAGTGACGGGAGTAGATATCATATTGCCGGAATTTGTAGAACTTGACTTTGGAGACCCACTCACCTTAAATCCCATCATCGAAGGAGATTTTGTGGATTTCTTTTGGACTGGTGTAGACAGTCTATTTTGTGAGACCTGCTTAGATCAAAATTATGTACCGCTGGCTAGTAACGCCATTAACTTAAATGTACTCAGTGCGGAAGGTTGTCTTGAAAGACATCAAGTCATTTTTGCAGTAGCAAAGAACTATGATGTTTATATACCTAATGCATTCTCGCCGAATGATGATTCCGTGAATGATTTTTTCATGGTCTATGGAGATGAGAATATCAAGGAAATCAAAAATCTAAGTCTATATACTAGATGGGGTGAGCAAGTTTTTGAGGGTGTCAATTTGAGTCCCAACGATGAGCCTAGTGGATGGAATGGTATGCACAAAGGGGAAAGAATGAATCCTGGGGTTTTTGTCTATAAAGTACAGGTAGAATTTTTCGATGGCTTTATTGAAGACTTTGAGGGAGATTTTAGTCTTATTCGATGATAAAGATAAATCACGAAAGTCTTCTTTGAAGATAGATGAATAGCATTATTGTATAGGCAGCTCTTTTAAGGCTGGAAATGGGGAGTATTTTCAATAAGATGGCAGCAAACGCTAAATTAAATAGGATAATGGCACAATTCTATGCCGAATACGCCAGTAAAAGTGCCATATCCTGAAATTGGCGGAGTTTTGGGAGTATATTCTCTAACAACTTGTTAATTTTGTGTAATGTGTATATCCATACGTTACAATACATACGTTTGTAAGTCAAAATAACTACTGAATGGATTTTGGATACCTTATAAATATTTTACTTAGAGGAAAATGGCTCATCTTGGCTGCTGTTATTGCGCCTGCCATTGCCGCCTATCTATATGTGGATGCACAAGATCGAACGTATAAGTCCGCAACTACTATTTCTACTGGATTACTCGATCCAGCGGGTTTTAATCCAGATGATCCTGGAGCATACATTTCGTCAGAGATATTGGACATCAGCTTTAACAACCATACCGAAAAGCTTCAAAGTGAATCTATGAAGCGCTTACTTTCTTTTAAGCTATTGATTCATGATTTGGATGGAGAAAAAACTCCGTTTAGAACATTAGATGAAGAAGGTATTGAAGATATTAAAACAATAAATCTGCAAAAACTAGTTTCATCCCTCAAAGAACGGGTAGACAATTTAGATGGTTCTCAATTTGAAAGAGAAGAAGAATTAGAATACTTAGAAGTAGCTCGCGCGTATGAGTATGATAGAGAATCTATAGATAATGTCCTTGTAGTATATAGAAAAGGAAAGACAGATTTGTTGGGAATTGATTTTGAAACAGAAGACCCATTTTTATCTGCTTATTGTGCAAGTACTTTGGCAGATCTGTTTTTAGTGGTTAACAAGTTTGAGCAGGAAAAGACATACGTTGAGGACTATGAATTTGCCTTAGCTGATACAGAAAAAAAGAAGTCGGCCTTAGATTCTATACGTTATAGTTTAAACAACTACAGAATCAAGCATAACCTGCTTAATATTTCCGACCAGGCACAAGATATCATCAAGATAAAAAGTGAGTTAGAACAACTAAATACAGAGAGTACCATTGAGATTGGGGCTAGCGCAGAGTCCATTAAGACTATTGATGAATATCTTAGTAGAGCAGATGAGAACGTAATTGCAGATCGTGTAGATAAAATTACAAGTAGTGAAGACATTACCTATTTTATAAATGAGATTCAGATATTGAGAGAGGATTATATCGATAAACCTAGTGCTGAATTATACGAGCAAATCGAAGCACTTGAAGCTCAAAAGGCGAAGACCATGGAACGAATGGCTAAGCGAGAAAGTGAAGATTTGGGTGATTTTAATAAAGATTTATCAAAAGATTTATTAGCGTCTAAGATTGAAAATGAGTTAATTAATTCTGCTAGTATCGCTTCAAAGGAAGCAATTACAGCAGCATTGGCCAGAAAAAATAGTGAAGCTAGAACATTGTTAACACACTACTCTTTTGTGGATAAGTTGACTGGAGATATGAAGATCGCCTCGGATGCTTATGATAATGCAAAGGATATTGAAAACGAAAAGAAAGTTGCTTTAGATAAAGCAGCCTACCCATTGGCGATTCGCGAAAAAGCAAATGTAGCAGATGAACCACAGTCTTCTCTCAAAGCAGTAATCACTGCCTTCTCTGGGGTAGTAGGAGGTACTTTTGCTGCCTTAGCCTTATTGCTGCTGGCCTTTATGGATAACAGCTTGAGCAATACGCATCAGTTTAGAAAATTTAGTGATATCGAATTGATTGGAACGCTTAACGAACTCAAGCAAAAGAACGTCAATCTTAAAGAACTTTTTGGTTCGGAATTGAAGAATCCACCTTTAGAAGTATTTAAAGAATCCGTGCGTTCCTTACGGCATGAGATAGAACAAACTGATAAGAAAGCGTTTCTTTTCACAAGTACTAAAGAGCAGCAGGGGAAGACTTTCTTGATTATTATGTTGGCGCACGCTTTGACGCTTAAAGGAAAGCGTATCCTGTTGATTGATACCAACTTTAAAAATAACTCTCTAACAAGAATGTTTGGAGAGAATAATATGAAGAATAAACTGACTTCTCGCTTATTAGGTGAGGCCAATCTCGATAAAGAATTTGAATCAAAGAATGCTAACAGCGCAAGCAGTATGTTTAGCATGGACAATGTGGATATTCTTGGAAACAGAGGAGGCATGTCTTCTCCTTCAGAGTTGTTTGCTGGCAAGGAATTCAGAAAATTGCTAGAAAATTTTACCAATACCTACGATTATATCTTTTTAGAAGGACCTGCGTTGAATAAATATGCGGATTCAAAGGAATTAATCGAATATGTTGACAAAGTAATTACAGTCTTTTCAGCTAACAATAGCGTTGATGCTGCTGATAAGAAGTCTATTGCTTATCTGCAGAAATTAAATGGTAAATTGATGGGTGCGGTGCTCAATAAGTTGGAAATGATCAACTTGAACTAATCGATTCCTTACCGCACGCAATACATACCTACTATTATTATAAACACCACGAGTGTCAATGGCAGAAAATGAAAAGTCATACTGGATAAAATCTGGTGTACTTACATTATTAGATAGAATCTCACTTCTAGTTTTTGGATTCTTAGGTTTTATCCTATTGATAAGGATTTATGATAAGACCTACTTTGGCTATTGGGTATTGTTCCTAAGTCTGGTAACCTTTTTTGAGGTAGGTAGAAATGGACTGATTCAAAATGGCTTGGTAAAATTCCTCACTACCGCTAAGACAGATGATGAGCGCGGCCGTATCTCAACGGCTTCAATGGTATTGAATGTGGTCTTATCCGTGGTTAATGTAGTTTTACTTCTTCTTATAGCACCATATGCAGCCCAACAATGGGGCGGAGAAATAATAAAGGACCTCATCTACATCTATACTATTACTACTTTAGTAATGATACCAATGCAACATTTCATTTTTGTACAGATTGCCCATTTGGACTTTAAAGGCCCGATGTTAGCCAATTTTATTCGAGGAGGTATATTATTTACGTTTATAGCGTTTTTATTTTTGTCCTCTAAGGCCATGCCGCTGACTAGTTTGGCTTATGTACAAATCATAGGAGCAGTAGGCGGATCTATAGTATCTTTCATTTTTGCGCGCAAGTATTACAAATTTAGTAAAGAGATTGACTGGGCTTGGGTTTCAAAGCTCTTGAAATACGGTTCTTTTACTTTTTTGACGAACCTAAGCACCATGCTGTATAAGAGTATTGATAAGTGGATGTTAGGGGCATTGCTTTCCTCTGTCAGTGTTGCTTTGTATGAAATATGCATGAAGGTTAATAATCTTTTGGAAGCACCTACTCAGGCTATAGCGCAAATTGTATTTCCTAAATCAGCGCAAAAAGGAGAAAGTGAAGGTCCAGAGGCTATTAAGTCTTTGTACGAAAGCGCAGTGGGGGCAATTCTTGCCATTGTGATACCTGCGGTTATTTTCATATTGTTTTTCCCCAAGTTTGTGGTCTTATTTATAGGAGGAACTGAATTTGTAGATGCTATCCCTATTTTAACCATAACGGTATTTTACGCGCTGTTTTTGCCGTTCGCAAACCAGTTTGGTACCATACTAGACTCTATAGGAAAACCTCAGACTAACCTGTTTTTCACATTATTGGGGGCGGTAATCAATATAGTTTCCAATTACTTTTTTATTGTAAAGTATGGCGTAATTGGGGCGGCCTATGGGACCATAACAACCTATGTGATCACTTTTATCTTGAACCAGATGGTATTGAATAAAATGTTCAAAGTCAACTGGTGGAAAGCTTTTATGGGCATACCTAGTTTTTACGTATTAGCCTTTGGAATTATTTTTGGTAAAAAGAAAGTAGAATCAGTTATGACTGACAATCACAAACTTAGCATTAGTAAAGAAAGTGAAAAAGTAGTGAATAAGTAAATACATTGTTACAACAATGAAGCGGAACATAGACATCATATATTTTACTCTGTTTAGGTGGAAAAGTGAATTCTCATCCATCTCACATGCATTTGGCAAAGAACTCGCTAATCAGGGGGCAAGAGTATTTTATATCGGCCATCCATACACTTATAAATACTTATTGTCGTCTGAAAAACGCGATCTGCTTAACGGGAGTGTTGCTAGTTCATTCAAGCTTTCTGAAGAGAAGGTAGATGGCGTATCGCCAAATTTTCACTCCTTTATTACTCCATTGGTGGCGCCTATCAATTGGATTCCACCTGGTAAGTTGTATGAATTTTTTCTGAAGAGAAATGAAAATAAAATCAGACAAGCAATTGATGAAATCATCGATCAATTTGACATTAAGGAATACATATTGATTAATTGTTTTGATCCATTTTTTCCAGATATTGCCTCGTATAAGTTACCCCCTTTGGTAAATATTTATCAATGTGTTGATGACATTTCACAGAACGCCTATACGCTCAAACATGGATATGAGCTTGAAAAGCGAATTGCTAGACAAGCAGAATTAGTTTTGGTAACCAGTACTAATCTGAAGGAAGTAATGTCTCCTTATAATACCAATATCGAAATCATGCACAATGCTGCTGATGTAGATAATTTTACACGAGCAATGACAGATACTTTTGAACGGCCAGCAGAATTAGCAGATATAAAAGGGGACGTCATTGGATTTACGGGTGCATTGGACCCCGTACGGATCAATTACGGCTTGCTTACTGCTATTGCGGATACTTATCCAGATAAGACCTTAGTCCTAGTAGGACCCTATCAAAAAGACTTGGTAGAAAGCGCAGGCTTGACGGAAAGAAAGAATATAATCCTAACAGGATCAAAGCATATCTCTATGTTGCCTCAATATGTGCATTACATGGACACATTAATAATTCCTTTTTATTGTAATCAGTTGACTAAGAGTATTTATCCTTTAAAAATAAATGAATATCTTGCTTCTGGAAGATCTGTAATATCAACAAACTTTTCTGTTGATATTGTAGGATTTAAGGATGTTATTCATCTAGTAGATTGTGACGAGTCGTTTATTGCAAAGATTCCAGAAGCTATCAAGGATAATAAACCACAAGCCATTGCTGAAAGAATAGCAGTTGCAAAGACGAATACATGGGCAAAACGCGTTCATCAGTTTTGGAATATCATTGATGAGCAAATGAACGGCGCTAAAAGAGAAAACAGGAATCCAGCATTACAAACCAAGAAAAGCACCAAGATAGATGAGCTTTCTTAGAAATAAGATAAATACAAGCCCGGGGTTTAAAAGGTTTGCGCACAGATTACTGGTGCCCAAAGACGACTACCGTCCTAGATGGTGGGTGCGAAAAATTTATAATCCACTCTTTGTGTTTAAGAGAGGTAGAGGTTCTTCTATTCGATCAACTGCCCGAATGGATATTTTACCAAAGTATTTATTTTACCTTGGTAATGCTGCTATCATCGAAGAATATAGTGTAGTCAATAATATCTTAGGTGATGTGGTCATCGGTAACAATGCTCTAATAGGTTTACGGTGTACCGTCATAGGTCCGGTAGAAATAGGTAATGATGTACTTCTTGCTCAAAACATTGTCTTATCTGGACAGAACCATGGTTATGAAGATGTAACCATGTCAATCAGAGAGCAAAAAAGTATCACAGGTAAAATCACAATAAAGGACAGAGCCTGGATAGGAGCCAATGCAGTAGTGGTTGCCGGAGTTACCATAGGTAAGCATAGCATCGTAGCTGCCGGATCAGTCGTTACTAAAGATGTACCTGACTTTACTATAGTAGGGGGAAATCCTGCCAAAATATTAAAGCAGTACAATAGTGCCACCAAGGAGTGGGAACGAGCAAAAAAAAAGATTATCGGTAATACCGCTAGTATTTGAATAAACACAGATAGAAATGAGCGACAAAGATAAATTTGAACTTACACAACAAGAAAAACTCATAGAGTTTTTGGGCTACCTTGTGCCTGCATTACTCCTTATTGCACTATTTGCCAAAATTGTAATTTTCTAAACTTTTTCCTTGATGTCACAAATGGCTTCCATATCAGAATGGGTTCGTACCAAGGTGGTCGTGGAAAAGTTGAACAATCCACTAGGCTTCTTTCTCATCATTGGATGTACCGCTTTTATTGGTTTAGCTATTGGAGTCCTAGGACTCAAACTAGGAGTGCTACTCTTTGCAGGTATCGTTTCTATTCCATTGATGATTTGGATGTTTGTCAATGAACAAGTCGGATTAGCTGTCTGCTTAGTCATAGGTTTTCTAATACAACTCAGTTATAAATTTGGAGATTATCCAGTAGGTACCTTGCTGGATGGACTCACTATGTTTTTAGTTGTAGCAGTCCTCATGAAACAAATACAAAAACCAGACTGGAGCTTTGCCAAAAGTCCCATCAGCGTTTATATTCTAGCTTGGATGGCCTATAGTTTTATCCAAGTATTGAATCCCATGGCCCAATCTATTCTCGCATGGGTTTATACGGTTCGCTCAATGACCTTGCTTATTTTATTATACTTTGTATGTTGTTATGCATTCAATTCTTTAGATCGAATCAAGTGGATATTAAAATTCACCATTGCCTTAACCTTAGGGGCAGCCCTGTATGGATTGAAGCAAGAATGGTTAGGGCTAGCAGATTGGGAGCGAGCGTGGCTATATGCAGATCCATTGCGTGCTGAACTCATTGTACAGTGGGGGAGAGAACGTGTATTTTCTATATTTTCAGATCCAACGACCTTTGGA
Source organism: uncultured Saprospiraceae bacterium (assembly GCA_937923345.1). Classification (GTDB taxonomy): domain Bacteria; phylum Bacteroidota; class Bacteroidia; order Chitinophagales; family Saprospiraceae; genus JALZVN01. The sequence continues at coordinate 19,333 of CAKZVJ010000159.1, read as the reverse complement.
ATTTTGATGGCCTATATGGCTGTATTTTGTATTGTGCTCGGCCTAGGTGCCTTCAAGACTTGGCAAAGAGGCGTGCTGATTGCCTCTGCATGCGCTATGATTTTATCGATGGCCTATGGGGGATCTCGAACGCCAGTGGTGTTGATTCCTGCGGGCTTTGTCTTTTACGTGATATTGACTTTGCAGACAAGAGTTATGCTTATCACTGCTGTGTTTTTTATGTTTGGAACGGCAGCTATGATGAAGGGGACTTCCAATCCTGTAATGCTAAGAATCCAATCGGCATTTAATCCTTCTGAAGATGCATCCTTTGAGGTGAGAGAAAAGAGCCAGGAAATGATAAAACCATTTATACAAAGCCATCCTTTTGGAGCCGGTATGGGGACTACGGGGATCTGGGGGCGCCGCTTTTCTCCAAATCATTGGTTAGCAGATTTTCCACCAGATAGTGGTTATGTAAGAGTGGCCGTAGAAATGGGCTGGATAGGTCTGATATTATACATGGCTTTGCTATTCAAAATACAACAGCAAGGGGTCTATTATTATGTGCGGGTAAAAAATCCTGAAATCAAGACACTATACCTAGGCTTGAACGTCATTGTCTTTTTGCTAATCGTGGCTAGTTTTCCACAGGAAATTATCATCTTGCTACCGACCAGTATAATATTTTATATTACTGCAGCGGCTATAGTACGCCTAAAAGATTTTGACCCAGCCTTTAACGAAGAAATAGCTACAGAACTTGAAGTCCAAACTGCCCAAACGATTAGTGAAGAAACGGAATTATCTACAGCAGATTAAAATAAGAAACACAATATTATCAATTATGAACCGAAGAGCGAACCTAATACTATCGATATTACTTAGCCTATTTTGCACCGTGCAAATAAGTCATGCGCAAGTTGTAAAGGCGGATACCTTGGTCTACCCACTGAGCACCAAAGGACAATCTTTTGAGAATTATCTTGTCAGCCTTGCCTGGAATAATAATCCTGAATTCAAGACATTCGCAAGTGAATTGAAAATCGCACAAACTGAAGTATTGCTAGCAAAAAGAGCTTGGGCCGATGATTGGAATATCGTCCTCAATCTGAATGAAAATAATATTCAAACTTCAACGGAAGGAGGAGAGGATATTATGCTTACTGATGGTACAAATATGGCGCTGGATGACGCCGGTCTAGGTGAGTTAAGGACTATTCTAGAGACTTCAGGACAAGCTATTAATGTCAACAACTTCCCTAGATATAACTTTGGATTGACGCTCAATCTCGGTAGTTTATTGACTAGAGGCAAAGAAGTTGATATCGCGGAGGAAAGACTATTCATAGAGCAGCTCAACGAAGATCAAGGAAAATTTGATGTGCGAGGTGAAGTATACAAGGCCTACTTGGTGTACACACAAAGCATCGAAAGCTTGAAGGTAGTCACCAGGCAAGAACAAACAGCAGCAGATCTGTATGATCTAATGAAGACTAGATTTAAAAATGGTAGTGTTGATTTTGATGACTTCAACCAATCTCAAGATGCTTATGGAAGGGCTTTAGGTGCCCTGACTACAGCACAAGAGAAAGTCGCTCTTGCAGAATTAGAAATCCAACAACTCATCGGTATGCCTTTGACGCTAGCTAAGTTTTATTATGATGAGAATAATAATGGAGGGTAATTTAGAGTGGAGAGTTGAAAGTTGAAAGTTGAAAGTGGAGAATTGAGAGTTTAGAGTGGAGAGTTTGGAATGGAGAGTTGAGAATGGAGGGTTGAGAATTGAGAATTGAAAATTCCACATTGATCATTCCACATTGATCATTGCCTTTGATCATTAATCATTGATCATTGATTTCCGTGATAGGGGTAGGAGCTAGTCCCGAATATGTAGCGTAGCGAAATATCGGGAAGTCCGCTAGGACCGAGCTGACTAGCGAGTAGCGGATGGCCCGCCGCAGAACAAATGCGCCGTAGCTTTTCGCGAAGGAGCATGCAGGGATGGGGATCACCCAAACAAAATATTCACTTTTAAGAAAACTGTATTGTCGAAGCGCCTATGCTATCAAACCAAAAATAAATCCCTGTTTCATCTAACACTAACACCTAAAACCTAATTCCTAACCCTTTTTTTTAAGCTTGTGCGGTAGGCGTAGTAAAATTCATCTTTGGTATCTGCTGCTTTGTATCTTGGATTTTACCGAACTGTGCTTCGTACTTCTTGATGTTATCATTAAGCGCTAAAAGCAAACGTTTAGCATGCAAAGGGGTAAGCACAATGCGAGACTTTACTTTCGCCTTTGGAACATTGGGCATCATGCGGATAAAATCCACAACGAACTCACTATTGGAGTGCGAGATGATGGCTAAGTTAGAATAGGTACCTTCAGAAATATCCTCCGGTAAATCTATATTCAGTTGGCCTTTTTTAGCAGCTTCTTTCTTCTCTGGCATAATATCTATATTTATACTTGCATAATTTTGGAATGACAAGCAATGATAAAACAAAGCTACACATTCTTAAGTTCTATACCATTTAATACGATTAAAATACGCAAGTGATGCAAGAATACTACGATAATAATAAGGCCCTCTGGAATGCAAAAGTACCTATCCATCTCGATGCAGAGTTGTACAATATGGAAGCTTTTATGGCAGGAGAGAGCTCTTTGGATAAGGCTACACTCAAGCACTTAGGGGATGTATCTGGAAAGAAAGTCTTGCATCTGCAATGTCATTTTGGACAAGATACCCTTTCGCTTGCTCGGATGGGAGCGAAAGCCACGGGGCTAGATATCAGTGATGTAGCAGTAGACAAGGCAAGAGAATTGAACGACACCCTTGGCCTTGATGCGCGGTTTGTTTGTTGCAATATATTTGATGCCAAGGATCATATCGATGAAAAATTCGATATCGTTTTTGCTTCCTTTGGGACGATAATATGGTTGCCAGAGTTAGACGCTTGGGCGGATATCGTGCAGCACTTTTTGAAACCAGGGGGAAGGTTTGTTTTTCTCGATTTTCACCCAGTGATGGATATGCTCAACTGGGATACCTGTGCATTTGAGTATCATTATTTCAATAAGCAAGAACCCTACATGGAAATCACGCAGGGCACTTATGCGGATGCTAATGCAGACATCAAAATGAAAGAATATTTCTGGAATCATAGCCTCATGGAGGTCATCCAAGCTCTGCAAAAAGCCAATCTGAAAATGGAGACCATGAAAGAGTATGACTACTCTCCGTATGATATTTTTGGGGAAATGATAAAGCGAAGCGATAGAGAATACACCATGAAAAGAATGCCCGTCGCATTCCCCTATTTTTATGCTTTAGTGTACTCAAAAGGCTAGCTATCCATGCATTCTTGTGTATTGGAGACCTGAGCAAGCATCACAATATGCTTCATATTAGGAATTTTAGTATATTCGTAGTCGTATAAAAGACGTAAAAACCAATTCTTACATCTAAAACCAATGAGAAAAGGCAAGATCTTGTTCTTCCTATCTTTGCTGTTTAGCACTGCCGCATGCAGTCTATATCAGCTCAAACCGCCCCCTATACCTGATATATCTTCGCACTATCCTATAGATATAGCAGGGCGAGATACCACCCAAAATATACTACATAATTTATACACAGAAACTTCGCTGGATTATGTTGATTTTCCAAAAATCACAGATACTCTAATGATGTCTCTAGATCATCACACCAAGTTACTTAAGATTAGAAAGCAAAAAAAAGTACAGATGCTTGATAATCTAGAGATTACTGTAGAGGATATGCGGCGCACTATAGAAACGCTAAAGCAGCTCAGAGAATATCCAGACTCGCTAGATAATCTGGTGGCTTATCAATTAGCTGGCGAAAAATACGCTGGCGATGTGAAGTTTACGGGGTACTATACCCCTCTGATACAAGTAAGCAGAGAGAAGAATGCGACATATAAATATCCCATTTATGCCAAACCGCACCACTTTATAGGTAAAATGCCTAATCGAAAAGCGATTGACTTTGAAGGGATACTACAAGGTCAGGGACTCGAATTGGCATACGCTAAAGATAGATTAGACATATACTTCATGCAGATTCAAGGCTCTGGATATGTTCAGTTTAGAGATGGTACTACGCAGACCTTCGGATATGGTGGATCGAATGGTCATGCTTATAGAAGCATCGGTCGGTTTTTAAAAATGAATGGTTACAAAATCAGTAATATATCAGAAAACGGCATTAGAGAATTTTTCAATAAGCGACCAGATTTGATTTCTACCATTCTGCCTGCCAATCCAAGTTATTCTTTCTTCAAACCTAGAAATACACCTCCCAAAGGAGCCGGACATGTTCCTTTGGCCAAGGGAATATCAATAGCTGTAGATAGGAGATACCTTCCTCTAGGGGCTACAGCCATTGCCAGTATCCCTCGCTATGATGAATCCAATTCTTTAATTGGACATGAATTGAAGATTCTCCTTGCCCAAGATGTCGGAGGAGCCATCAAGGGAGCGGGGCATTTAGATCTGTATATGGGGGATGGGGTTGATGCAAGGGAGGAAGCCTCGAAGTATTACCACTATGGCAAAGTATGGTTGCTCTTACCCAAAAAATCCGCACCAAATACTCACTCAACTGTTTCATTATCAAAAGATATAAGTATTTAAAAAATACTTATATTAATTGTTGACATTTCACAATCTCACTCGTATATTTGAGTGTAGCTTGCATAGATAAGCACACAACAAATTATAATCGCAGAACAGTCCAAGAATGCCCATGAATTCAAGAGGTCAAACTCATTTGGAAAAAACTGAAGGTGTACGTAGCGCAAATCAGCGAATATCCACCTTTAGAAAGGTATTTTCTAGTTTACCCGCTAGATCAAATGACAATTTCTTATTGTTAGTTTTGTTCATGATGGGGCTATCGGGTTTTGCCTATATCTTTACTGCCCCCTTAGGAATAGAAAATGCTAAAGCTTCCTTATTTGACAAGATTTTCAAGGGGGAAAGCCGAGAGTCCATGACTTCGGATTTTATCAAAAGTAATCTTCTTAATATAGTAGGTGATAAGGCCGTCAATTCACCCATGCTTTTCAGTCTACAAGGACTCTCCACAGATTATGATTATGAGATAAATTTTGGGGATAAGTGTATTCTTCCCACACTGAATGAGCAAGTAATGCATACCTATCACAGCCCTGGTACATATAAGATAGAGTTAAAAAAGATATCTAGAGGGAATGCGTATACGGTACACTGTGAATATCTCAATATCCAATAGGGCCCTCCACTTTGCGTAGCATCATTTTTATGGTGGCATTTCGCTTTATATCCTCCAGAATACGCAGCTAAATTTTGTATTTTTGTCAAATATTACTATTTTGAAGCACTTAGATGTTAAATAAGTTAAAACATATAATTGAGAAGCAAGCTTTCGGGGTTTGCGACTATATCGGCGAGAAGATAGGGGTCGCCAGCGCTAGAGTAAGGTTATATTTTATTTATCTGACCTTTGCGGCTCTAGGGTCTCCAGTGCTAGTGTATTTATTTGTGGCTTTTTGGTTGAACATAAAAGCATACATTCGTCAGACCAAAAGTTTTATTTGGAACGACTAGCAGACCAAGAATTTCCACTTTTTTCTTAGTCCAGCATTTCCAATTTTACTGTTCGAAAACGTACTGTATAATATTTGCTCCCATACGCAGGGCTTGCGTACGCAGCTCTTCAGGATCTTTGTGCACCTCATAATCCTCCCAACCATCGCCTAGATCAGCCTCTACACTATAGAAACAGATCAGTCTGCCCTCATAGATGAGCCCCAATCCCTGAGAAGGTTTGTCATCATGTTTATGAATTTTAGGGACACCGTCCTTAAAAATAAATCGCTGATTATAGATCTCATGAGAAAAAGGTAACTCCTCAAACTCCAATTCTGGAAAAACTTCTTTCATAGCAATACGGACAAATTTGTCCATCCCATAGTTGTCATCGATGTGCAAAAAGCCACCTGCCATCAGATAGTTTCGCAGATTTTCTGCATCCGCTGCGGAGAAAACCACATTGCCATGACCCGTCATATGCAGCCATGGATAGTTGAATAGATCCGCAGACCCCACCTCTACAGTGGCGTAGTCCTTCTCAAAATTAGTCCCAAGATTATCATTGCAAAACCTCGCTAGATTTGGCAATGCAGTAGGGTTCGCATACCAATCCCCCCCACCAGAATACTTGAGCAAAGCCAATTGTAGTGGAGCATTATCGAGAGGAGCTGTGGCACTACTAAAGAGCGCACAAGCTAAAATACAAATGAAGATTTTATACATTATTTCAGCGTTTTCACCCAGTATTTACCAGGCCATTATTTAACGAAGATACATAACATTGGTTGTGTTATCAATTTTAAATCGATGACAATTGGTAGGTCAAAGTCAAAATAGCCTATGATGCTCCATAGGTAAGGGGGTGCTCTAGTCAATGGATTTGGGCGCATCCATATACCCCTATGTTTTTGAAAAAAAAAAACATGGGGGTATAGGTCGGGCTCCTCCAGGCTCGCAGGTCTGCTCGGTATCTAGACTCCTATGTCGTCTAGACACGACTTCCTACGGTCGTCCCTTCCATATCCCTTGCGCAAAAAAGAGAAGTTTGTAGACTTTACTCTACCAAGTGATCTACCATATCTATTTGAGGGTTTTTTGGATTTGGACCCCATTTGTTGATGCCTGGCTCACTATCCGTACAAAGCAACACTATATTATAAATAGGAATTAGCAAAAACCATCCACTTTTTCCGGCATCGTGGATACGTCTTACAGCCACTGCAAAACTAGGTATGAATGCAACTAAGCCATAAATAGTCTGAATAAAGCTCAGCGATTCTAGACCCACACCTATGATAATGGCCAATAATCCCCAGCTGATTAGAATATTGAATAAAAAGAAATACCAATATGCTTTCCGCCTGGACCTACCTTTGAAGTCTGCAAAGTTCTTAAAAGCATCAATGAACCATTCAAATCCTGATTTATTTTCCATCTGATTGTTTTTGTTAGTAGGCAAAATTGTGAAGAGTCAGCCTACAGTGTGTGATTGAATACCTTAAATATCGTTGATTAAATTGAATTTTTAAAGTGATTTGGATGGAAATATAAAACACCAGTAGGTCGATCTATGTAAAACTCTATTTTTAATATTTCGAATATAAACCCAAATATCAGCTGCTAAACCGCATCATACAAATGATTATTGCGTGATACTATGCAGCGTATGTAGGATACTTACAGCAAAAACTCCTGCCGTCTCTGTGCGTAAACGTTCCTTACCCAAGCCCGTATTTTGAAAGCCAGCTGTCAAGGCGGCCTGGATTTCATCCTCATGAAAATCTCCCTCTGGACCTATCATAATATTTACATCTGCAGATGGCTGAAAAGTGCTAGCTAAATGTGGATTGGTCTCATAGGCGCAGTGGCAAATATGTTGACTTCCAGAAAAATTTTGCTTTAGGTAGTCTTTGACTGATATCAGTTCGTGTAGCTTTGGGAGATGTGTTTTTTGGGATTGCTTTATGGCAGAGAGAATGATTTTTTCCAAACGCTGAGGTTTGATAATTTTTCTTTCACTACGACGGCAGAGGAGCGGCGTGATGCTAGCGATGCCTAGTTCACAGGTCTTTTCGATGCACCATTCCAAGCGGCTGATATTTTTGGTAGGCGCAATGGCTAAATGAATCCGATAGGGAAAGGGCGGAGTAAAATGGGTTTCTGTGATTTTAGCTTGGACTTGTTGCTTACTGATTTGCTGTATGAGGGCAGTGTAGAGATGGCCTTGACCATCAAATGCTTGGATTGTATCTCCCATTTGCAGTCTTAGCACCTTGCTACAATGTTTCGCCTCTTCATTATCCAAGAAGATAAGCTGTCCTTCAATTTGATTAGAATAAAACCAATGCATGCGGCAAAAGTACACAATGCAGACATTCTATCTATTCAGGCCTAGCATATTGGTCAATAAAACGGGTAAATTAGGCAAAAAATAGGGCCTCCTTCCGCAAATAAAGCTGATAAAGGCAAAAGAATATTACCTTTGCGAACGTTTTATACTCATAGGAAAGTGCTTCGACTCGTTTCCTTGAGTACGTAAAGGATGTAGGTCCTTTCCAGTAGATATTAAAGCAAAAAAATTAAATGGGTATACTAATAGTAGTTGGGCAGCTTTTTCTAAGCCTCTCGTTTTTGATCGTACTACATGAATTTGGGCACTTCTTACCAGCCAAGTTATTTGGTACACGGGTAGAGAAGTTTTACCTCTTTTTTGATCCTTGGTTTGAGCTATTCAAATTCAAAAAAGGAGAAACGGAGTATGGTATCGGATGGTTACCCTTAGGCGGCTATGTGAAGATAGCTGGTATGGTGGATGAGAGTATGGACATGGAGCAGATGCAGCAGCCCGAGCAACCATGGGAGTTCAGAGCTAAACCTACTTGGCAAAGGCTTATTATCATGGTAGGTGGTGTAGTGGTGAATTTTATTCTTGGATTTGTGATCTGGGGGCTACTGTTATTTGGCTATGGTAGCGAATACATACCTACCGAAAATGTGACTACAGGTATCTATGCTGATTCTTTAGGACTAGAGCTTGGCTTGCAGAATGGTGATCACATATTGAAAGTAGGAGATAGAACATTTGATAAATTTAATGAAGGCACACTCAGACAAGAAATATCCATCAACAACGCCAAAACCATTTTGGTCAGAAGAAATGGGAAAGAAGTTACTTTGCCAGTAGAACAGAAGTTCGTGAATATTCTTGCAGGAAATACGTACAAGAATTACGATGTCTTTCACGCAGATTTCCCTTGGAAGATTTCAGCCATCAGAAAAGATTCCCCCGCCAGAAAATCGGGACTGCAAAAAGATGATATTTTGATTGGTATCAATGGACAACCTTTGAGACACTGGACCGACGTACCTAAAATTGTGAATAAAAGTGGAGGGATGGATTTGAACATCCGTGTAGAAAGAGGAGCAGACAAAATTAACATTCCTGTTGCCATGGGTGGTGAAGCTAAGATAGGTATTGAACGATATGGTGCAAGCGAATTTTTTGGTTCTAAAACAGAAACCTATTCTTTTGGTCAAGCAATGGTCTTGGGGGTTTCCAAGGGCTTGGACTTTCTAGGCACCCAGATTAAAGCTTTTGGCCAAATGGGGAAGGGCAATTTAAACCCCAACGAAACGATGGGTGGTTTTGCCTCTTTCGCAAAACTCTTTCCTCCGACTTGGGATTGGTACATATTCTGGCGAAATACGGCATTGATTTCTTTGATTCTGGCATTTATGAATATTCTACCTATACCTGCTTTAGATGGTGGGCACGTAATGTTTTTGCTTTACGAAATGGTGACTGGACGTAAGCCAAGCGATACGTTTTTGCAGTACGCGACGGTAGCAGGCTTTGTGCTCGTATTATGTTTGCTATTTTATGCCAACGGCTTGGACGTACTTAGATGGTGGAGAGGAGAGTAATGGAATATTTTGATCTATTTGACATACCAGTTGCTTTTCATATTGATGAAGCTGTGCTGAAAGCATCTTTTATACAACTCAGCCGAGAATGCCATCCAGATCATTTCACCTTAGCTTCCGAAGACAAGCAAGAGGAAATGCTCGAAAAGAGTACGCAGATAAATAATGCTTATAAAGTCTTGAAGGATTTTGATCAACGCCTACAGTATATACTCAGTCAAAAAGATATGCTAGAAGGTGAAGGCCAGGATAAACTACCACAAGCCTTCTTGATGGAGATGATGGAAATCAATGAAACCATCATGGATCTTCAATTTGACCCTGACCCTGCTAAAACTGCTCAAGCCAAGGAGCAAATTGCTGCTTTTGATACCTCGCTACAGTCAGGCATAGAAGGTGTTCTGCAAGTTCCCGACGCGATTAATAATAATGAAGCACTAGCAGCGGCAAAAGACTATTACCTAAAAAAGAAATATCTCAAACGCATCTACGAAAACCTAGACAAAGTAGGTAGGATGTAGGCTTTGTTTTCCCTTTCTAGATGGAGGTTTGATTCTCTTCAGATAGCTATAGGTTCCAAGGATGGAAATGTTAGTAAATGAGTCATGCAATGCTTGCTTCAGTTTTCTAGACATACTCATTTTCCTTTACTCGTTTTTTCGTACATTGTCTTTCGCTTGATTGCCATTTTATAATGGTCGATTGGAGCATAATCTGTATAAAAATAAAAATGAATAAGATTAATAGAAATGTAGAAGCAGCAGCGAAACGATTGAGGGAAGCTGCACAATCTGGACAGACTTGTGATCCAGTTAGGAAACTAATTGGTGTAGAGGACTTAGACAAGGCTTATGCGGTGCAAGAAATAAATAATGCTTTACGGGTGTCGCAAGGTGCTCGTATAGTTGGGAGCAAAATCGGCTTAACTTCTAAGGCAGTACAAAAACAACTGGGGGTCGATCAACCCGACTTTGGTGTATTGTGGCATGATAGAGAAGTATTGAATGGAGGCGAAGTATCAATGAAAGACCTTATGCAGCCCAAAGCGGAAGCTGAAATTGCTTTTGTATTAGGCAAAGACTTGGACAAAGAGTTTATCACTTCCGTGGATATTTTATCTGCCATTGAGTACGCTTTACCGTCCATAGAAATAGTTGGTAGTCGCATCTCAAATTGGGATATCAAGATCACCGATACCATTGCGGACAATGCTTCTGCCAGTCATTGGGTAGTTGGCCATCGGCCAGTAAAGTTGGAAAACTTTGACATGATTAACTGCAAAATGAAAATGAAAAATAAGACAAAGATAGTGTCCAAAGGAGTAGGAAAAGCTTGCTTGGGTTCCCCCATCAATGCCATGATTTGGTTGGCTCAAAAAATGAAAAATGTAGGTAAACCGATGCAAGCCGGAGATTTGATATTATCTGGAGCGATTGGTCCTATGGTGGCTGCCAAAGCTGGTGATCATTTTCATGTGACTATTGAAGGACTAGGAGAAGTGAGCGCCGCATTTACGGAATAATTTAAGCAAGCAAAATGTCAAAAACAAAAGTAGCGATAATTGGTCCTGGAAATATAGGGACAGACCTGATGATAAAAGTAATTCGATTATCTAAGCATTTGGAAATGTCTGTGATGGTAGGAATAGACCCTGAGTCTGATGGACTAGCCAGAGCAAAGAGAATGGGGTATGCCACCACGCACGAAGGCATCCAAGGATTAATCAGTATGCCAGAATGGGAGGGCATCAAAATAATTTTTGACGCTACTTCTGCTAAGGCTCATCATTACAATTGGGGCTTCGTGGAAAAATATCCTGACAAGCGAATTATAGACTTAACTCCTGCAGCGGTAGGCCCTTTTTTGGTACCACCGGTTAATTTTGATGCGACCCATGACGTGCGTAACGTCAATATGGTCACGTGCGGAGGTCAAGCGACCATTCCGATGGTAGCTGCAGTTAACAGAGTGGCTAAGGTGCACTACGGCGAGATTGTAGCTTCCATCTCAAGTAAGTCTGCTGGTCCCGGCACCCGTGCCAATATCGATGAGTTCACAGAGACCACTGCGCATGCGATAGAAAAAGTGGGCGGGGCAGATAAAGGAAAAGCCATTATCATTCTCAACCCTGCGGAGCCACCAGTCATCATGAGAGACACCGTATTCACACTTAGTGAACAAGGCGACAGAGCTGCTATTACGGAAAGTATACATAAGATGGTGGTAGAGGTGCAAAAGTATGTCCCGGGATATACCTTACATCAAGAAGTACAGTTTGACGATATACCAGAAGACAAACCTGTTTTTATCGAAGGCCTCGGCAATCGCCATGGCTTAAAGACGACTATACTACTCCAGGTAGAAGGAGCTGGGCATTACCTTCCTGCGTATGCGGGTAACTTAGATATTATGACCTCCGCTGCTTTGTCAACGGCGGATAAATTTGCAGAAAACAGCTTAAAAATTGAAAATGCATAAACTATATATACAAGATGTAACGCTTCGAGATGGGATGCACCCCATTCAACATCAGTACACCAAGCAGCAGATAAAAGATATTGCCATAGCATTAGACAAAGCGAAAGTAGACGCTATTGAAGTGGCGCATGGAGATGGTATCTCTGGAGGAAGTTTTAATTATGGTTTTGGTGCGCATACGGATTGGGATTGGTTAGAAGGTCTAGCAGAGGTCTTGACACATGCAAAATTAACTACATTATTGATCCCTGGGATTGGTACTATTGATGATCTAAAAAAAGCAAGAGATTTAGGCGTGACTTCAGTGCGTGTGGCTACACATTCTACAGAGGCTGATATTTCTGCGCAGCATATTGAAGCTGCTAGAAAAATGGATATGGATGTTGCAGGATTTCTGATGATGGCACATATGAATGATCCCCTTAACCTAGCCAAACAAGCCAAGCTGATGGAGGCTTATGGAGCTTTATGTGTCTATGTTACGGACTCTGCCGGTGCACTTTTGATGGATGGTGTGCGAGATAGGATACGCGCGTTCAAAGATATATTAAAGCCGGAGACAGAGATTGGCATTCACTGCCATCACAACTTATCACTCGGCGTGGCGAACACTATAGTAGCGATGAATGAAGGCGCTACTCGCTTAGATGCATCCCTAGCAGGGATGGGCGCAGGTGCAGGCAACTGTCCTTTAGAAGTATTAATCGCTGTGCTCAATAAAATGGGTGCAGAACACAATTCAGATTTATTTCAATTGATGGATATTGCAGACGATGTTATTCGTCCGCTTCAGCAGCGTCCTGTACAAGTAGATAGAGAAACACTTTCCTTAGGCTACGCGGGTGTCTATTCTAGCTTCCTCTTACATTCTGAACGAGCAGCTAAAAAATATGGTTTAGACACAAGAGCATTACTCAACGAATTGGGCAATCGCAAAATGGTCGGTGGACAAGAGGATATGATTATCGATGTCGCGTTGGATATGGCGAATGAGAAATAGGATTGAATGGTATCATTTATTATCGATTAACATTAATTTGTGTTTTTCCAATTCTAAAGAATGAAATTTGAGTTAATTGTATTTATAACCTAAATATATGATGAACCGTTACTATTTGAAGGTTGATGAACATAACATAATTTGTTAATTCCGTAGATTATTATGATATGAATTCAAAGAGGAATTCGTATTAAAGCTAATTGTTAGTAATTTAATAATATTACTAAGTATTAGAAGCGGTTTATGTGCTTTAATATTACAAAATTATCTGAATATTATTCAAATTAAAACTATATTATTCTGTAATCAATATTTTTTTCTACCATATATCGCTAGCCCAATAATTAAAACATAACGCAATTAAAAAACTTGATGAACTATATTCATATAACAAAAGAATTCAACGATAAGATTAAGGATGATCCTAGAAGACAACTTATTCTTAGAAAACTTGAAATTTTAAAGAACGTAGAAAGACTTGAAACTTTAAAATCAATTGATAAACTATACAAGGATGTATATATAATTAAATTTTCAAAAACTAATCTATGTCGAATTATTTCTCAAATAGTAGAAGTAGAGATACGTAGTGAACTCATTTCAGTTTTATTTATCAGAGAATTTATAACAAAAAAAAGCTTTGACTATAATTGGGGGAGCACTCTTCACCCTCAATTGAAAAGTGGAGAATGGTTGAAGTTGAATCCGCTTCATGAGGCAGAAGTTGAATTGTTCAAATATGAGTTTGAGCAAAATGAAAATGATAAGAATTTATTGAAGGTTGTACCAGAAAGGTTAAGAGACTGGATGGATACTTTTAAAATCCACCTTAAATTTGATGTTTTTGAACGAGAAGATTGGGTAATTTATTCGAGCAGTAAAACTCCCGGAGATGGACTACAAGAAAGAGACGTCGATAAGTTTAAAAGAACAATAAGAGAAATTTTAGAGCCTTCAAGTTCAATTAATCTTGAACGTACTTTAATAAGAGATAATATTTTTAAAATAGTCAATGAGTTAGATAATGTAGGAGTTATTATTAGTGACTTCAAAAATGTCGATCAAAAGAGAATAATTTTATTGCATAATGGTGCAAATTTAACGAAGCAGCAAGAACACTGGAGCATTGCGTTAGAGAAAGCAAAAACTGAGTTTACGAAAATTAACCCAACTTTAGAATCTATTAGTAAAGATGCATTTAGGGCTTATCCAAAATGGATTCTAAATAAAGAGGACTATTGGAGTGCAATTCAAAAACATAATCAAATTCATAATTTATCTCTTCTACCTGAGCAAGTAAATTTTTTAAATAAATTTAAGTTCCCATCATATATTAATGGGCAAGCTGGAAGTGGGAAGTCCACAATGTTATATTACTTATTTGCAGAGGTTTTCTCTAATAAATTTTCTGGCGAGATTGATGGAGACATTATTTTTTTAACAGAGAACAATACACTTTTAGAACACTCTATTCAGTCTGTTACTGGATTATTGGCGAATAATCCGGAATTCGATTTTGGGTTTAGTGTAGAAGATAAAAGTGAAGTCAGAAAGTGTTTCTCTTCATTTAAATTATTCCTTCTAGAAATTTTGCCTGAAGAGGAAAGAGAGAAATTTCCAGAGAATTATTATTTAGATTTTCCTAAGTTTAAAGAGAAATACAATAACCGATATAATAATAAGAATAAGTACTCTGCTGAGGAAGTTTGGTTTGTTATTTCAACATATGTTTACGGTTATTTTGAGAATAAAAAAATTGATACAATACAAAAATTTAATGATATACCAGGCAAGTTTAGAATTATAGAAGATTCAAGATTTAAAGACGTATTAGAAGAATCTTTGTCTTTTTATGATAATTTATTGCAAAGTGGTTGGTGGGACAAAATTTCCTTGATCAAATCAATTAGAAATTTTTTTCCTGATAAACTGCCTCAACAATATTCTGCAGTTTTTTGTGATGAAGCTCAAGATTTCAGCAGAATTGAACTGCGATTAATATTGAAATCTTGTGAATATACTAATTATGATTTGACTGAGGCAAGTCAAATTCCAATTGTATTTGCTGGGGATGCTCTTCAAACAGTAAGTCCAATCGGCTTTACGGTTCGACGACTTCAACAAATGTACTTTGAAACATTTCAGGCATCCAATTTTACTTATGATAAGGAGAAGTCAACTTATACCCCTACATATAACTATAGATCCTTAGAGCCAATTGTTCGAATAGCCAACATAATCCAGAATTACAGAAAAGCTACTTTAAATGAAGAATATACACTGAAACAAAAAGCTAAACGTACTGGAACGACAAATCAATTTCCAATTTTGCATTACAAAGAGTGGATTCTGAAATCCACAAACAAGATATTCTTTGATAAAAAATTTAAGTATAAATCTTTTATAGTGCCTGTTGACTTAAATGAAGAACAGGGATTTATTGAAAGTGATGAACTCTTAAGTACTGCATTTCCTGATATAAAGAGTAGTATAGATGCTAAAGGTGCGGAATATGGGCAAGTGGTAGTTTATGGATTTGGAGATGAATATGTTAGGTTGTTTGGCCGCTTAAAATGGGATATTGATGAAAAGAATTTTAAAAAGAAATTTTTCTTTAATAAATTATACGTAGCGATTACAAGAGCTCAAAACGAATTAATAATCATTGATAGCAAAGAAGCGAGCGAGAAATTTTGGAGGCCATTATTTATGATTCCGAATACAGTATCGGATAAATGGGAAGAGTACAGTGATATTGATGAAGTAATCATAATTCATCCAGAAACGGGATTAGATAATGTTGAACAAAGTGTGCCAGATGATGCATTAAAGAACGCTATTGTTGATATGGAGCAAGGATTAAAAGATAGAAATGCAGCGCGTCTAATGGTTGCATCAAATATATTTTTGATTCTAGGGGAGAAAGAAAAAGCACATTTAAGTTTGGGTTATAAAGAGTTTATTAAGAAAAATTGGTCTAAGTCAGCTAAACACTTTTTGCGAGCTAATGACCTTGAGAAAGCATCAAATTCTTTTTTTAATGGTGAAAAATGGAATGAGCTTTTAAGGTTTAATTCTGAAACTGGAAATAAGCATGAAGCTAGAAAATTATTAGCAAAGTTAATGTCCGATCAAGGGACGTTAGCAAAAAAAGAGCTAAAACGTTTATATGAATTGAGAAGTATTTTGAATGAAGTTCTAAGGGAAGTTTCATGGTATAAAAAGTTAAGTTCTAATCTAGTTAAATTTTCAAAAGGTATATCAAGTAATGAAGATAAAAGAGATTTAGTTATAATTTTTGAACATCTTGTAAAAGATCATGATTTTCTGATGCTTGATGCTATTGCGAATCTATACTTCGACTCTAAACAATATAGTCAAGCAATTGAAAATTGGGATAGAATTATCTTTTATACCCAATCCGAAGTAGTTTATTCTGAAAATTACCTTCGTGCTAAAATAGGTAATGCTATAGATGAGAATAACTCTATTGAAGAGTTGCTTTGGTCTGGTAGATTATTTAATTCAAATCATGAAATAAGTGATGGAGAGAGGAATAAAATAGCAAATTTCTTATACAGGTTATATGTTGATCAACAAGATTTGTATTCAATCCATGATTTGGAGGTGGAATTAATTAGTCATTTATTATCCGCTATTGTCTTTTTGCAAGAAAGATCATTGTTAAGTGAAGTTGCTTCTATTCTTGAATTGAAATCGAAAAGTTTAGCCTCTATTTTATTAATATACGAGCAATTGATTAGAAATTCTAAAGGTGAGGAATTTGCAATATTTTTAAAGGAAAGATGGGCCAAAACAAAAATTAGGCAACTAGAAAATAAAGGAATAAAAGGAAAACATGAAATTTTGAAAAAGATTAATTCTCAATTTAGTGAAATGGAATTCCCTTTTTCCGATTCTAATCAAGATTGGACTCTTGAAGAGCTAAGTGAAATATCTGCAGTTCCAGAAATGATTTCTTCATTCCCAAATAATCACTTTAAAAATATTACTATTGAAGATTTTCGAAAATTTAGATATCTTGAAATTAATAATATAGGAAAATATAATTTAATCTTGGGAGATAATAATTCAGGGAAAACTAGTTTGTTAGAAGCGTTGTTATTTTCGCCTAAACCTAATGAGTGTCTTACTAATTTGCTTTTTGCAAACATGCAAAGAAATAATAATGCAAAATCAGAACGCTTTACACAATTTTTTGAGAATATTTTACATAATAGCAGAAGTGAAGATTTAATTAAATTTACAATTAAAGACGGCAGAAGGTTTTGGAAATACATTTTAAAATTAAATATTGATTTGGAAGATGATTCAAAAAGCTTTCTAAGCATAACGGCAAATAATGATGTAGAATCAAGAAGCACTTATTTAAATAAATTTGTAGATAAATTAAAAGATCCTGATATATTAAAGAACATTCCTTTTATAGCCTTTGGTAAAGGTTATTCTGAAAATATCGCTTCAATTTATCATAACGCAATAGGTAAAGTTAGAATTTTACGAAATGATTTTATTAAACAATTAAAGATTTTTATACCTGATATTGTAGGAATTGTTGTTGATACAGACCAGGAGCTTATTGAAATTGAAGAATTAAGAAATGATATTGATGTTAAAAATCCGCTACATAATTATGGGGAGGGTGCAAATAAGCTTTTTCGAATATTAGTTCAGTTACATACATCAAAAAATGGTCGATTAAATATAGATGAAATAGATGCAGGGATTCATTTTTCAAAATTTAAAGAATTTTGGAAAATAATTCTTAACACTGCGGATAATTATAATGTTCAGCTTTTTGCTACAACGCATAATGAAGAATGTATACGATTCTTCTGGGAAGTATTAAATGAGGCTGATAGTGAAAGATTCAGAAAGGAATCAAGAGTAATTACTTTAGAAAAGCATTCTAAAACTAATGAAATAATTCCAATAGTAAGAGAATATGAGAATTTGAAATACTCTTACAATCATAATCTCGAAATAAGAGGTAGAGTATGAGAAAGGAGGTGAATATTTATGTAGAGGGACGAGGAGATTTAGTTTTTCTCTGTGCTTTTCTTAAAAAGAGATTTGATTATTCATTCAAGTTCATAAATGATTTAAATGCTACCTTAATTGACGATGAAAACATAAGCATCTCGGTTTCTGTTTTTGATCCAGATAGCGGGCATGGAGGCATTGATTCACGGAAGATTAGATCCTTAATTGATGAGATAAAAGATACAAAAGCACCATTGGGGATTGAAAGTGTAATATTGTTAGATTCAGATACTCCCGAACATGAAAATCCGAAAGGGGGCTTCTCCAATAGGAAAGCATATTTAGATAATTTGCAAAATCATACTCCTTTTAAATATTTCTTGATTCCTGATAACAGTAGTGATGGTAACCTTGAAATTTTACTAGAGGGTATAATTGGACTTTCGGGCAAGCCTTTTTTTGAATGTCTTAAAAATTATGTTGCTTGCCTTTGTAAATTGTCTGAATCAGATAAGCCAACAGGTGTTTCTGAAATTTCTGATTTCAAAAAAACTCAAATGGAGTGGTATACCTACATGATGTTAGGTAAAAAGAACAGATTAACAGGTGCGAACAGAGACTATTCAAATGAATTATGGGATTTGAAGTCTCTTTCATTAGATCCTTTGTATAGGTTTTTGGATAGTATTTTAAATATGTAATTCATGTTGATTCGTATATCTTTTCTATAGTAGTTTGCTCCAATCTATGAAGTTAGTAAATCCAATTTAAAATCTGTTTTTAAGTATAAAGAGGTATTTAACATCAGTTTTGCATTTGTGAGTTAAGTTTGATTTATATTTAACTTATTTGTCAAGATTGTTTGGAAAGTCTAATCTTTAATGAATTAAATGAATTTTATAAAATATTTGAATCTTACCGTACTGAGCTTCTAGTTTTCTTCTTGCATCGTTCTGGCTTTTTGCGAGTATCTCAGTTTCTATCATTTCCCCATCCTTAATCTTAAACTTTACTGTCCAATTTTTCATTTTAATGTTGTTTTAATGCAAAAAATATAAAATTAGTTAATATGCTGATATTTAATTAGTTTTTATCCTAATATAGATATATTTTCGGTTTGTATTCTGAATCCTTTCAATGTTGCCTTTGCAATTTTATATTTCATATTAAATTAACAATAACATTCGATTTTTAATCAATTTCTTTCTAGCCCCCTAAATAACTGGAGAGAGATAGCGATTTATAAATTAATCAATAAATTGCAGTTATGAGCAAGCATAGAAAGACCTGGAGCCAGCAGGAAAAACTGGCAATAATAAATTATCAGAAGCAAAATGGCACA
>CAKZVJ010000158.1 GCA_937923345.1 uncultured Saprospiraceae bacterium | reverse complement strand
ATCAGTAGATTTAGAAAATGAAAAATATCGCCAAAAGAGTCATTTTGTGGTTTCGTGACTTTTTGGAGCGGACTCAATTATGAATTTTGAGTGATGATTTATGAATGCTTTGCTATTTGCGTTACTTGCTTGTTGCAGGATTTTACAGGAGAAGCATTTTCCGGTTTTGCATTTATTTATGTTTCACTTTTGCATTTTTCGGTTTTGCATTCACTTCACTTGATATTTATGATTTTTCATTTTTACATTTACCTCTCCCGCATGAGGGATAGTAGCCAAGACGCACGATAGTGCGGCTGTCCGCAGGACCGCAGCGAACGCGGAGTGGCGAATAGCCCGACCTCTTGCAAGGCTTGGAGTAAGGCAGAGGTCATGCCCACATTACTTATAAAAAGGTGAATTATGAATTATAAAGGCTTTTTTTGCTTGATCCTTGATTTGTGCTAAACTAAGGATTGCTTTAGAATTCACTAATCTGTACAACAAAAAAAGGCTCCCCAAACGAGAAGCCTTTTTTTATAAGCAAATGGAGCATTTATAATTCTCTTAAAGTTGTTCTTTAAAATAAGAAACAAATTCTTCCATTGACATTTCTCCTACATCGCCCTCTCCCTGCTTACGCACAGACAAGGTTCCAGCTTCCTCTTCCTTCTCCCCTATGATGAACATAAACGGAATCTTCTTCACCTCCGTGTCGCGAATCTTACGACCGATACTCTCGGTACGTCCGTCGATGTAACCACGGATATCCGCTTGGTTGAGTTGCGCCTCGATCTTTTTCGCGTAGTCCAGATACTTATCCGAAACAGGCAAGATGGCAAACTGCTCTGGCGTCAACCAAAGAGGAAACTTGCCCGCACAGTGCTCGGTAAGGACGCCGATAAATCGCTCCATAGAACCAAACGGCGCTCGGTGTATCATGACCGGTCTGTGGGGTGCATTGTCAGGGCCGATGTATTCGAGTTCGAATCGCTCGGGTAGATTATAATCCACTTGGATAGTTCCCAACTGCCAAGAACGACCTAGCGCATCTTTAACCATGAAGTCTAGCTTAGGACCATAGAAGGCCGCCTCGCCCAGCTCCGTCGTCGTCTTCAAACCTACTTCTTGGGTAGCTTCGATGATGGCCGCCTCAGCCTTGTCCCAGTTCTCATCCGAACCGATATATTTTTCTTTATTGGCAGGATCACGCAGCGATATCTGTGCTGTGAAATCCTCAAAACCCATCTTGCTGATGACGTGCATCGTCAACTCGAGTACGTTCAAAAATTCTCCCTTCACCTGATCTGGGGTACAGAACAAGTGGGCGTCATCCTGAGTGAAACCACGCACACGGGTCAATCCGTGCAGCTCACCCGTCTGCTCATAACGATACACCGTCCCAAACTCCGCGATACGATACGGGAGGTCACGATAAGACCTCGGCTCGTTGGCGTATATCTCACAGTGGTGCGGACAGTTCATCGGCTTGAGCATAAATACTTCACCTTCCTTTGGCGTCTGTATCGGCTGAAAAGAATCCTCACCGTACTTCTCCCAGTGACCAGAAGTTTCGTACAGTTCTTTCTTGGCTATATTCGGTGTGATCACCGGCTGGTACCCTCGCTTGAGTTGCTCCTTCTTGAGGAAGTCCTCCAGACGCGTACGCAGTGCAGTCCCCTTCGGTAACCAGATCGGAAGACCAGCCCCCACCTTCTCTGAAAACATAAACAGCCCCAGTTCCTTACCCAGCTTTCTATGGTCACGCTTCTTCGCTTCCTCTAGCATTTCTAGATACTGTGTCAGTTCCTTTTGCTTTTGAAAAGAAACCCCATAGACACGTGTCATCTGCTGACGGTTTTCATCCCCCTGCCAAAAAGCACCCGCGACGTTCATCAACTTGACCGCCTTGATCTTCGAAGTGTCTTTGAGGTGTGGCCCTCTACAAAGATCCACAAAGTTGCCTTGGGTATATAAAGTAAGCGCCTCATCAGAGCCACGCTTTTCTATCAATTCTATTTTATATTCATCTCCCTTGTCAGAGAAGTACTTCAGCGCATCTTCCTTGCTGATGTCTTGGCGTACAAATTCATTTTTCTGACGCGCCAACTCCAGCATCATCTTCTCAATCTTAGGAAAGTCATCAGAAGAAATTTTATGCTCCCCAGGATCCACATCATAGTAAAAACCATTGGAGATCGCCGGCCCTGTCCCTAGTTTGATGCCAGGATATACTTGCTCTAGCGCCTCCGCCATCAGGTGCGCCGTACTATGCCAAAAGGTCTTCTTGCCATCCTCATCATTCCAGGTCAGCAACTCTATTTTAGCATCTGTGGAGATAGGACGATTCGCATCCCATACCTCACCATCGATACGTGCAGAAAGGACATTTCTCGCGAGTCCCTCACTGATAGATTTTGCGATATCCATCGCCGTTGCGCCAGCCTCATATTGTCTGACATTGCCATCTGGAAAAGTAATATTGATCATAAAAAATCACGTTTAAATTTGAACTGCCAAAAATACACCTTTTTTGAAAGATTGTTGATTTGTTTATCTGTTGATTCGGTAATCTGGTTTTGCCGTCGCTTATTTTTTTTAAGACTAGCATCAAGCATCAAGCATCAAGCATCAAGCATCTAGCAACTAGCATCAAGCATCAAGCCGTTAGCCGTTAGCCATTAGCCTTTAGCCTTTAGCTGATTGGCAATTAGCTAATTCATGATTCACAAAATAGCGAAGCTAGCCTTCACCCTCACGCTTAGCATTTATAATTAGATCCAGCATGGCTTAAAAATCACAAAAGCCAAGCGCACAACGCACCCGGCTTTTATAATGAAAGAACGCAAAAACCTACGCTCCTACTTCGAAAGTCATTTTTACATTCACTCTGTAAGCAGAAACTTTACCGTTCTTGATTACTACAGACTGAGACTGCACATAGGCAGACTTGATGTTGTTTACAGATTTGCTTGCTTTCTTGACTGCGTTTGCAGTTGCATCTTCCCAGCTCTTCTTAGAGTCGGCCAAGATTTCGATCACTTTCATGATAGCCATAGTCGTACTTTTTATTTTGATTAAATGAATTAAGTATCAGAGTACTGTACGGGCTACTGGAGCAAAGGTTTTATCAATGATTACTTAGCTGCAAGCATCTTAATGTTTTCATATAGCTTGTCCTCATCCCCTGGTCTAAAACGCTTCTTATGCATTGCGATATTGCCATCTTTATCGAAGACGAAGGTCTGCGGTAGGCCATTGAGTTCACCCGGCATCACCTTTCTGAATTCGCGATTCGTGTCATGATACACGTCCCACGGCCAATTTTTCTCTTCGACCATCTTGAGGTATTTATCATAGTTCTTATCAAAATCTGTAGAGATTGCCACCAGATTGAAGTCCGTTTCGTCCTTCCACTGATCATATTTCTTTTGGATCGCCGCCATTTCGATCTTACACGGATAGCAAGTCGTCAACCAAAACAGCACGACCGTAGGCTTTCCGGTCTTGAATATCTTGTCCGTGCTCGTTTTATTGCCCTTCCCGTCTGTGAGCGCGAGGTCGTAGGGGTACTCCTGTACGATATCCGCCTTTTGACGAGACTTGCTGGTGCTGATATAATTGGAGCGCTTATTGATCACCCGCTTCACCGTTTGCTGAGGCGCGGTAGTATCCTTCGCTACGGTTGTCTTTGCGGTTTGGACTACCTTGGCCGCCTCGCCCTGCATAGGCGCATTTACATTGGCATCCGCATTCGTGCACCCATTGGCCAGCCAGCCTAGCATCCCGATATATATTAGGTATTGCATCTTCATCTGCTAAAAATTTTATCAAAATTAAGCCTAATCCCCCTAAAATGCATACTCATCGTACACTTTTAAGCTTCTAATAACAGGGATAGTGCAAGTTTCTGACCATTTTCTCTTGGATTCATGGATGGGCTTTGAGGGATTGTCTTCATTTGGGGGTTTTGGGGCCATGCCGATCCTGTATAGACGCAATATCTTGCGTCTACACGGACGGCACCAGGTCGTCCGCTGTATGGGATGGCCCGCGCAAGACGCGAAGCATCGCGTCTCTACCCTGCGCAACATCCCATGCCGCTACCACCCTTTGTCCTGCTCCCTCCGGTCGTCTTGCTTGGTGGCCTGCGGCCAGTCGCGTCTGTTTGATTAGGTTCCAAAACTATGGTCTGTAAGAGACAATTTTATGCGGTGTATGCCACTCCTCTGGAGTTCAAATTTAAATATCCGGACGTTTTCTATAATAGTGCCATCCTTCCAGGATTGGATCATATTTGAGAGACATAATATCGAGGGTGACATTATGCTAGAGTGGAGATTTTTTCAGGCAAAGAAATAATGCCTGAAAGGAACCTCGGAGAGGTGAAATTATTCTAGCACCAAATGTATATCCATTTTAGAACCTCA
This sequence comes from uncultured Saprospiraceae bacterium, assembly GCA_937923345.1. Taxonomy (GTDB): domain Bacteria; phylum Bacteroidota; class Bacteroidia; order Chitinophagales; family Saprospiraceae; genus JALZVN01. Next base: position 13,070 of record CAKZVJ010000158.1, on the reverse strand, counting down.
GAGAGGTGACATAATCCCAGAAGTGGAAACAAAATATGCCACTCCTCTGGAGTTTAATTTAATATCCAGACGTTTTCTATAATAGTGCCATCCTTTCAGGATTGAATCGTGTCGCGAAGCCATGACTTTAGATTTGAAAAATGTCTAAAAAATAACTTCAGAGAAGCTTGTCTAGATTTTTATCGGGAGTGATATAATTCTAGGCCTCAGAAGAATCTAGCAAAGATGCAGTGTCTACAAGGAACCTCGGAGAGGTGAAATTATTCTAGCACCAAATGTATATTCATTTTTGAACCTCAGAGAGGTGGTATAATTCTAGGGTTGAGAAGAATATAGCAAAGATATAATGTCTAAAATAGTAACTATTCTGCAGTCAAAATATTCTAGGTATTGTTTGTCAAAACTATCCAATTACGAACCTATTTCATTAAATTAGTACCAAAACAAAAATAGAGATGGCAGACACATATTCGCAAATATATATTCAGGTAATCTTCGCAGTCCAAGGAAGGCAAAACCTACTTCAGAAAGATTGGCGCAAAGAAGTGTTTAGTTACATGAGTGGAATAATTACAAATAAAGGTCAAAAATCAATTATCATAAATGGTGTCGAAGACCATGTGCATTTATTTATTGGTTTGAAACCCAGTGTAGCACTCTCAGACCTAATTAGAGATGTGAAAAATAACAGCAGCAATTTTATCAATTCTAAAAAATGGATAAAGGGAACGTTCGCTTGGCAAGAAGGCTTTGGAGCATTTTCATATAGCCATTCCCATATAGAAAATGTCTATAATTATATTCTAAATCAAGAAGCACATCACGCTAAATTTTCATTTAAAGAAGAGTATTTTACCTTACTGGACAAATTTGAAATAGACTATAAAGACCAATACTTATTTGAATGGCATTGATTTTTAAATCCAATCAAACCCAACAACATCACGCCCTGCAAGAACGCATCGACTTTTAATCCTATTTGAATCATTTTTTTCATCTGCACCATTTATTGATTCACAAGTAAGATAAGGCTAAAGTATTAAACTTTCAATATTTACTGAAAGTATTGAATAAAATTATTCCTCTGTATTTGACTGTTACAGTCAATGCGATATCTACAAAGGCTAGCCCCTCCCTAATTGTGGTATATTTGCTGAAAATAAATGGAGCACAATGACTATTGACGATATTATCAGACAGCGCAGAGCCGTATTTCCAGCGCAGTATATAGACCAGGAAATTCCAGAATCTGAGATAAAGCAAATCTTAGAAAATGCCAATTGGGCACCTACGCATAAGAAGACCCAGCCGTGGCGCTTCAAGGTATTTAGAGGCCCATCACTTGTGCGACTTGGAGATTTTCTAGCAGATTGGTATAAGGAAAATACCCCAGCAGAAAAATTCAAGGAAATCAAGTTCAACAAAACCAGAAAGAAAGCAGCAAAGTCTGCCTGTGTGATCGCCATCTGTATGAAGCCAGATCCTTCCTTGCCAGAGTGGGAAGAACTAGCCGCTACAGCCTGCGCGGTTCAAAATATGTGGTTGTCTTGTTCTGCTAGGGACATAGGTTGTTATTGGAGTTCTCCAAAGAGTATTTATGACTTTGGCAGTTTTTTTCCATTAGACCAAGGAGAAAAATGCATAGGTTTTTTCTACATGGGGTATTACGATGGAAATTTAACATCTGGTGAACGCAACCCTATGTCAGAAAGAGTAGTATGGGTAGATAAATAGAGATACCTTTGTTTATCCGTGATTTTTTTCCAGAAAAACATCGTTTTTTTACTTTTAACGGCATATTTCATAACTTTTTTGGCTTGAAAATGTACTTCAGGAGTGGTTAGAGATTTGACGAAGAGAATAGCTGGAGTTTTTCATTATACAATAGACTTTATATTTTTAAACTAATTACTCAATGAATAGAATTACCTTATTTTTTGCTTTTTTTGCTTTACTTGTAGCCTCTTCTTGTATCAAGGACGATATACTAGAAGACTTCGTACAACCAGAAATAAGAATTTCTGGTTCTATTGATACCCTAGGTGTAGACTCTGTTTTTTCCTTTCAAGCAAGGTTTTTCAACAATATTGGCCAAGTTGAAGATGTTGATATCACATGGACTAGTTCTGATGAATCAATTGCTACAATCAGTGCAGGGCAAGTAAGAGGTGTTTCTGAGGGAAATGCTACTATCACGGCGAGCTACTTTTATCCAGAGGAGGACTTGGAAGTAATAGCCTCATCAATGGTGACGGTAGGCAAGGCTATCGTCCCACCACCGGTCATGGAACCACTGCGAACTATTGATGGAGAAATCAGAACGACTACTTTCTACCCATTGGAAGGCGATTTTCAATTTATTGAAGAAGAGGATGGTGTCACGATAGATATCGCTTCTAATTATATCGCGGATAATAGATTGCCAGGGCTATATATATACCTATCAAACAATAGAAACAGTATTGCTGGTGCTCTAGAAATTTCTGAAGTGACACAGTTTTCTGGTGCGCACTCTTATACAGTGCCGGAAGTTGCATTTGATGATTTTGCCTTCATTGTATATTTCTGTAAGCCTTTCAATGTAAAAGTTGGCGAAGCTGAGCTGAATTTCTAGACCAAAAAACGCAATCCGCAACTAAGATGAAAAAATTAACTTTCTTAGCTTTCCTTGTCACCTTTATTGGCACAACCGCTTTTGCTGGTGGACCATGGCCTCAAAAAAAAGGAAAAGCATACATTAAACTATCCGAATGGTGGACGGTTTTTGATACACATTTTACGACTAGAGGCTTTGAGGATCCAAATACGACTACCGGCATATTCAATACTTCCGTCTTTGTAGAATACGGATTTTCTGATCGATTTACAGGGATAGTAAATGCACCTGTTTTTAGTAGAACCTTTATGAATAATATTGTTTCAAGCACTACTGGCGAAATCAATGTAGCTGGCGAAGCAATTAATACCATTGGGGATATAGATTTGGGCTTGAAATATAGTCTGAATGGTAGAGAAGCAAAAGTCCCTATGGCATTAACCCTGACCTTAGGTATCCCTACTGGAGAAACGGCAGGAGGCACTCAAGGAAATTTAGCTACTGGTGACGGAGAATTTAACCAGATGATTCGATATGATGTAGGTACAGGGTTTAAGCTTGGTAGTATTTCTGCATATTCTAGTGGTTATGCTGCCTTCAATAATAGAACCAATAATTTTTCAGAAGAATTAAGATATGGATTAGAGCTAGGTTTAGGCTTTGCAAAAGAAAAAATCTGGCTAGTAGGGAAGTTTGATGTATCTGATTCTTTCAAAAATGGGTCTTTTAATGAGGCCATCACCAATACTAGTATTTTTGCAGATCAGGCAGAATTTGTGAACATCGGTGCTGAGATCAATGTTTACGTCACTAAAAAACTAGGATTGTCAGCAGGCTTTACGGAAATAATAACTGGAGAGATCATTGCTGCAGCGCCCTCATATTCAGTAGGTGTTTTTCTTGATCTCAGCAAAGAGTAGTTTATACTACAGATATATGATAAAAAAAAGGGCTTCAGCATCGCTGGAGCCCTTTTTTGTCACTTCACACTCCACCCTAAGCACAAATGGGCAGTATAGTTTTAGTAGCCTAAAAATCAATAAGTTACGCAAGTTTTCAACCCTGCATCGTCACTTTTGCTATCAACACTAAGCTGTAACTTCTGCACACTTAGCCAAATTTTCTTTTCCATTACGCTTGTTTGCACTTGTAAGTCACAAGTTTTTGTTAATAATGCAAAATTCTGTTAGTTTTGCGCTGCTTCATGCGAGATAGGCAGAATGCTCGAAGCAAACTAACTTTATACATATATTAATCATTAGAAAACGAGAAAGCATATGAGTAGTACAATTACTATGATACTCCCGATTTTTGGAGTATTAGCCCTATTATTTACCATTTGGAAGTCTAGTTGGGTGACCAAGCAAGAGGTAGGCACAGAAAAAATGGCTAGAATCGCAAAGAATATTGCAGATGGAGCTATGGCCTTCCTAAAAGCGGAATACAGAGTATTATCCATTTTTGTAGTCGTAGTAGCTGTCATATTGATTTTCACTGCTAATGATCAGACGAGTTCAAAATTAGTAGGACTTTCCTTCATACTGGGTGCTATTTGTTCTGCTTTGGCAGGATTCATCGGAATGCGCGTTGCGACTAAAGCAAACGTACGTACTACCAATGCAGCACGTACTGGACTAGGCAAAGCGCTAGAGGTAGCCTTTGCTGGTGGCGCCGTAATGGGCATGGGAGTAGTTGGATTGGGTATCTTAGGATTGAGTTTGCTCTTATTATTATATAGCAATATGTTTGGAATGGGCACGGCTGCAGAAGCCAATCGTGTGATTACCATTTTGACAGGCTTTTCATTTGGAGCATCATCTATTGCATTATTTGCTCGTGTAGGTGGAGGTATCTACACTAAGGCGGCTGATGTAGGAGCGGATTTGGTAGGTAAGGTAGAGGCTGGTATCCCAGAAGATCACCCATTGAACCCAGCAACTATTGCGGATAATGTGGGGGATAACGTAGGAGATGTAGCTGGTATGGGAGCCGATTTATTTGAGTCTTATGTAGGGTCCATCATTGGTACCATGGTATTGGGTGCTGCTTTGATGGGTACTGCCGGTTGGGCAGATGGATTTGATTCTTTGTCAGCGGTATTGCTGCCATTGGTCTTGGCTAGTGTAGGGATTATCACATCTATCATTGGTACTTTCTTCGTGAAAGTAAAAGAAGGTGGAGATCCACAAAAAGCCCTGAATATGGGTGAATTTATTGCTGCTGGTTTGATGATTGCAGCTACTTTCTTTGTAGTGAAATTTATGTTGCCTGCTACTTGGACATTTAGTGGAGTATCCTATAATTCTATGGGCGTATTCTGGGCAGTTCTTATCGGTTTGGCCTCAGGATTAGCAATAGGTATCGTTACAGAATTTTATACAGGTACAGGTACCAAGCCAGTACAATCTATAGTAAATCAGTCTATCACGGGAGCAGCGACGAACATCATCGCTGGTTTAGGAGTAGGGATGATGTCTACTGCTATACCAATCTTAATTTTAGCGGCAGCGATCATGGGCGCACATTACTTTGCGGGACTATACGGTATCGCGATTGCTGCGGTAGGTATGTTATCTAACACAGGTATCCAGTTGGCAGTAGATGCATACGGACCCGTTTCTGATAACGCCGGTGGTATCGCTGAGATGGCAGAATTGCCAAAAGAAGTAAGACAAAGAACGGATAAGCTAGATGCTGTAGGAAATACTACTGCAGCAATCGGAAAAGGATTTGCGATAGGCTCTGCAGCCTTGACTGCCTTGGCACTATTTGCTGCATTTATGACAACAGCAGGTATCAGTTCTATCGATATTGCCAATCCTAGAGTGATGGCAGGTTTATTAGTAGGAGGGATGCTTCCATTCCTATTCTCAGCATTATCTATGAATGCAGTAGGTAGAGCAGCTATGGATATGATCAAGGAGGTAAGAAGACAGTTTAAGTCTATTCCAGAATTGACAAAAGCCTTGGATGCGATGAAGAGAAACGACGGTGTAGACTTTGAAAAGTGGTCTGATAAAGATCAAAAGATTTTTGAAGCGGCAGACGGAAAAGCAGATTACGAAAAGTGTGTAGAAATTTCAACGCAAGCTTCCATTAGAGAGATGATTATACCAGGTTTGATTGCAGTGATTACACCAGTATTGGTAGGGTTTATATTCGGTGCAGAGACCTTGGGAGGTCTTCTAGCAGGAGTTACGGTTTGTGGGGTATTGATGGCCATCTTCCAGTCTAACGCTGGTGGTGCATGGGATAACGCTAAGAAGATGTTTGAAGAAGGAGTAACCATCTCAGGAGAGAAGCACTTCAAAGGTTCTGATGCGCACAAGGCAGCAGTAGTAGGGGATACAGTGGGAGATCCATTTAAGGATACCTCTGGTCCATCGCTAAACATCCTTTTGAAGTTGATGTCAGTAGTAGCATTGGTTATTGCTCCATTTTTGTAGGAAGAGAAATAGTTGTTAGGCCTTAGGTATTAGGCCTCAGGTTGGTATCTGATTCCAGAAATTAGAATACATTTAAAGATATATAAAGGCTTCAATCTTCGGGTTGGGGCCTTTTTTTAGGTTTTAGGCATTAGCTGTTAGGTATTAGTATCACTGTTTTAAATTGTTAACCGCTAACTTCGAATGAAAAGCATTTGTCATTTTTGTATTTCGTGCAATTCGTCAATAATAGATTCATTTTTGCTCTTGTTGAGCATTTCTCTTCTCTTTGCTATAAGCAATTGAGTTTCTAGCTCGAATGAGGATCCGATAGCTATCTCTAGAAATCGTGCTAGGTCTTTGTTAGTCCTTCTACTGCAGCCTTCAGCTATATTTGATGGTATGGAGACTGCAGATCGCCGTATTTGTGATTTTAAACCAAATTTTTCGTCACTAGGAAGGGCATTGCTAGCATCATATATATCATTTACGAGTTCGAAACTCCTCTGCCAAACCATCAATTCCCTAAAATTTCTCATAGTTTTTTGTGCCTAAGATAAATGATTTTGCACTAGCTTTTAAGCAGCTTTCCCTAACGCCTAACACCTAACCCCTAAAACCTCCCTTCTTTATTGTTATTTTTCCGTTAAATCACGTCCTAATAGCAGGGAATCAGAACTATTTCCCTAATAAAAAGTATATTTATTAGTAGAATTCTTGCGTTATGTACCTGAGAACCCTATTACACCAAACTTAGGTAACATATTTGCATTAAACTCTATATATCTAAAGCGTATAAAGACATAAATCATATCATAGATGAATTTCAAAAGTCCCTTATTTTTTGCCATCGTTATCATTGGCTTATTCGTAGCCTCTTACGCACCTCATGTTGATCTTGAAGAGAAAGATAATTTGCTTCTCCAAACACTATTGGGCGGTATCCAGCAGTTGCATTATTCGCCGAATGATGTGAATGACGATTTCTCAAAGCAGGTTTTTGATTTGTACATCGAGCGTTTAGATGGTGGTCGTCGTTGGTTGACAGCTTCTGAGTTGACTATGTTGAAGGATTATGAAATGCAGATTGACGATGCAGTTCAGAATCCCAACTACGAATTCTTCGAAAAATCTGTAGAACTCAAAAAAGCAGGTTTAGCAAGAGCGGAAGCATACTACAAGGAGATTCTAAAAACGCCTTTTGATTTTACCAAAGCGGAGGACATAGAGTTGGATGGAGATAAAAAAGCATTTGCAAAAGACGAAGCAGAGCTAAAAGAATATTGGAGAAAGAGTCTCAAGTATGATGTGATGACTAGATTGGCTACCAAACTAGAACAGCAAGAAGAAGCGCGTGAATACGATCCGTCTACAGAAGCGGAAAGACGCAAAGAGTATATGTCAAAGGCTAAGGATGGAGAAAGTCCTAAAAAGAGTTTTGATGATGTACTAAAAGAAGAAAAAGAAAAAAGAGAAGAGATACTTGGTAAGTCTAAGGAAGTTTTAGAAGCCGAGTCTAGAGAGAAGACATTGGAGAGATATGACGACTGGTTTGAGCGTCTGAACCAAGAGCGGAGATCAGACTATATGTCCAATTACCTCAATGCCATTACCAATGTATTTGATCCACATACTTCATACTACTTACCAAAGGACAAAGAAAATTTTGATATCAATATGTCTGGTACTTTAGAAGGTATCGGCGCACGTCTTCAGACAGGAGATGAATATACCAAAGTGGTGAGCATCGTACCAGGTGGTCCAGCTTGGAAAGGCAAGGAGCTGCAGGTAGAAGATCTTATCATGAAGGTGACGCAAGGGGGAGACTCTGAGGAGGAGCCATTAGATGTTACTGGTCTACGTATCGATGATGTGGTAGCTAAGATTAGAGGTAAGAAAGGAACCGAAGTAATCTTGACCGTAAAGCGTGTAGATGGTTCTGTGAAAGACATCAGCATCATCCGTGATGTGGTGATCCTTGACGAAGGGTACGCGAAGTCAGCTACATTAAATTACTCCAACGTGATAGACAATATTGGGTACATCAAATTGCCAAGATTCTATGCAGACTTCAATCGTAAGGGAGGCCGTTCTTGCGCAGTAGATGTAGCAAAAGAAGTAGAAAAGTTAAATGCTGAAAATGTCAACGGGATTATCTTAGATCTTAGAAATAATGGAGGTGGTTCTTTACGAGACGTAGTGACTATGTCAGGACTATTTATCGAAGAGGGGCCTATCGTACAAGTGAAAGCGCGTAACAGAAAGCCAGAAGTACTTACGGATGATGATCCTAGTGTGCAGTATGATGGACCACTTATCGTGATGGTGAATGAGTTCTCTGCTTCAGCATCTGAAATCTTAGCCGCGGCCTTGCAAGATTATGGACGTGCAGTGATCGTAGGATCGAACAACACTTTCGGTAAGGGTACAGTACAGCGTTTCTTTGATTTGGATTCCGCGATCAGAGGCAACGATGAGTTGAAGCCACTAGGTGAGGTGAAGATGACTATCCAGAAGTTTTATAGAATCAATGGTGGGTCTACTCAGCTAAAAGGAGTGACGCCAGACATCATTCTTCCGGACAACTTTACGTACATCCCAACAGGGGAGCAAGATAACGAGTATGCTATGGAGTGGACAGAAATTCCAGCGGTAGACTACGAGCAGAATGTACGTTCTGTAGACAACCTATCTGCGCTAGTGGCAAAGTCTAAAAGCCGTGTAGCGAGCAGTGAAGTGTTTCAGAAAGTAGATAAAAATGCAAAGCGTCTAAAAGAACAACGTGACGATACTAATTCTACCTTAGGTATCAAGGAGTACATCACAGAGTTGGATATGCTCGAGAAAGAAGCAGAGATGTATGAAGATATCTTTGCACCAATCGATGCGCTTACGGTAGAAAACTTAGCAGTAGACTTAGCAGAAATTAATGTCGATGAATCTAAGAAGGCAAGAAACGATGATTGGTTAAAGTCTATCAAGAAGGATGCTTACATCCAAGAAGCATTGCACATCATAAAAGATATGCAGTAGAGACGCAGCAGAGACGCAAAATTTTGCGTCTATACTTGCGTCTGTACTACATATCTTCTTAGACAAAAATATAAAATGCGTTTCATCTTAGGGTGGAGCGCGTTTTTTTTTTGGGCGCTAAAAACCGGTCATCCGTTTGTACTCCTAGTCCTAGTCTCCTATTCAGGGTATAGCTAGCCGCGTATTCGCTCAGTCGCTTATCCACTGCTAGCTATCCCTTCATGAGTCGTCTAGCACTCCTCGTATCACTACTACCCGGAGCGCAAAGGGGGTTATTGTAAAAATAAAATGAAACACCTGCATATAAATATTTCAGTATGGACTATATTTTTGTTTGGCTTTAGTTAATTCCGAATCCTCACTTTCTGAATGCCAATTTTTTTGGAATGTCTTATCCCAGATTCTAAGTGTGTACAAACCATCTGTCAGAACTGGCAAGTCTACTTGTGTGATTATGTTTTTCGACTGTACTGATTTGATAAGTCTACCACTAATATCGTAGAGGTCTGCTTTGTGGATCGGTACAGGAGAATCTAGAAAGATTGTATTTTATACTGGATCGGGGTAGACTTTAAAATCTAATTATGCAACATTTCTATCATTGCCCAATATAAGATCTGTGAACTCTACAAAGGAATCCTCAAAGTTAGCATCTAGCGTAAAGTTGTTGCTCATGATTTCGAAAGGGAAGATTTCAAAAAATAATAGTGAGCTATATTTGTCATTGAGACTTAGGAGTAGGCTCGAATAAACTACATTTCGTGGTCTGAGCGCGTTACCAATTACAACAAGTAGTTGGTGTTTTAGTAATAGTTTGTTCTCAATATTCTAGGGTTACTTGGAATACGAATCGGTCGATGATCATAAAAAATATATCCTATAAATTTGTCGATCTTTCTGAAGTTATGGAAGAAGATAAATATTCTATCTGTGGTAGTGGGGGAGTTTTATATGTTAAGTATTCAAAATATTAACAGATGTAACCAGAAAATTCTAAATTATTATATTAGCTTCGACTTTTTTTAACAAAAACCTAAACCGATGAAAAATTTCCTTTTTCCTTTTTCCTTTTAATTTCTCTGTTTTTAAGCTGCCAAAAAGAGGTTGAAATCAATTCAAGTATTAATACTGAATCAGATGACGCAGTTGATGGTAGAGGTACGGTAGAAATTGGTATTGCCTCTATTGAAAGACCAGAAGCAACTCCCGCGGAGTGCAGCTTTGGATCTTTTTCCATAATTGACGGAATGATTCGCTTTGAAAATTTTGATAGTTTCATTCAAACAATAGACTTTTTGGGATGCGCAAGTCAGACTGATATTGAAGACTGAGAAAACCAAGTGCAAATCTTAACAATTTCAAAGCAGTTCAACCAATTTCTCTCAAGATTAACAGATGATATGAGTGCCGAAGAAATCGATAATATTCTACTTGATTATGAAGGTCAAATAATTAGAAATACTTCTAACGACGGGGTTTTTTCTTTTGAAAATAAATATTTTTCCCATAATTACTTTAGAAATACTGATGGATTGTTTTTGATTGGTAACAGAATTGTTGCTGAGCATAAGCATACTCGTATTTCTATCTTGGACGGAGACTGGTCCATTTTGGAGAGGATTAAAAATGACCCACTATTTCCGGAAAACCACGAGGAGTATATTGATCTTGATAATGTATTAGTGGAAAGGCATGATGATGTAGGACGTTCTTGCTGTGACAATTTTAATGAGGATACTCATACTTATGATGGTGGAGATAAAAGAATAGTTGCCTACTATAAGTGGGAAGCGAAGGGTGAATGGAGGAATGAAGGAGCTGGGTGGTATTATTACCCAATAGTTCAATGGGATATGGATGCAGCAAGTCAAAAAAAGAATAATTTTGGATTTTGGGTGAGGCACAGGAGGCATTGGACTTTTTTGATATCGGCTATATATCGTATATGGCCAGGTGAACCAGGATATGTCGAAGAGCAAACACCTCTAATTGTTGTGGATAATAAATGGACTTCTCATGTATCTGGTACTGGTGATCCAATTATGTTTAATAAGAGAGGCCCATATCCTGTGCCTAGCGGAGCCGGCGAGTGTGTTTTTTCAGTAGATTATGATTTTAATCTGCACACAAATTTAAGCTTGCAACCTGAACAAAGCTTAACCATAAGCTGTACGCCAGTCGTTGACCCATGTGACGAATGTCCATCAGGATGGAATCTTAATAGCGGAGCATGCTATTCAGGAATTTGTGCCCCTGGTGCTTTTGTTTGGGGGAATAATATGTGGTATCCTGCTGTAAATGGACAATGTAGTAATGGAGGGACTTACAAAAGTGGGCCTAATGCATGTTATTTAGGTTATTTTCCAGGAGTTTATGGTGATCCATTTGTGTGGAATGATTGTTTTTGGATAGGAGCAGGATGTCCATGGGATCAGTAATATTATCTAATGAGACTTATCATAATTTTAGGATTTTTTCTTTTACATTTTTCATTGATAGCCCAATCAAGGAATGAATATAAATTAATATTTGGTCCGAACATTACTAATGTAATTTATCGTGGAAATTCGCAACCATTAACTACTGGTGTTTTTTCTACTCCTAGGTCATACCATAGTTTGAATTACTTAGGCGGTATTCAGATTAGTAGAAAAGTAAGACCAAGATTGGAGATTTATTGCTCTATTCAATACGAAAAAATAAGAGGTTCTAGTAACGGATTTAATCAAGCCTTTAAACCTGTAATTGATGATAATATAAATTATATAGGGTCAACATTAAGTGTAGCTGCAAAACCATTATCTTATTCTAATATTAAGATGGATGGAGGGGCGTTCTTTTATTATGCAATAAATAAAAGGATTGGGAAAAGAGATATTTTTACCTTTAAAAGACCTTTTTTTGGGGTATTAACCTCGATTGAGTTTCCAATTATAAATTCACTTTCTTTTAGGTTTAGATATTTATTTGGATTGACTAATTTAATTAAAAAGAATATAACATCTTCGATTTCCGATCCAGTATTAAGGTCAACAAAGCCTTATTCGTTTCAGTTTACAGTGCAGTACAAATTCACTTTTAATGGCAGGCACTAATAATATAAAGTATTGTCTGATACTTATACTTTTTAAACTTAGCTTCTCCGTAGACGCGCAGGTAGAAAGTGTTAAGTTACATGTTTCTCCTAATTATTTTTGGTTAGAGTCAAAGGTTCAAGAATCTATATCAATTGATCCTCAAGAAGTAAAATTTGAAAATGGAGATAAGGGTATAGATATTGGATATGGCATCACATACAAACTAATGTCGAGGCTAGCTTTAACGACGGAGTTAAATTTTTCTAATAGGTTGCGAAAGCAATATGACCCATTTGGCACCCAGCAAACCGTAAAGTATGTAGGTATTCATCAGAAAAGTTATTTTAAAATAGGTAAAAATTTAAAACCTTACATTGGAGTTGGGGCCAACTATTTGATATTAAAGCGTTCTAGTGCAGATATTGATGTAAATTCGACTAAGAATTTCTATTCTTCATATGATATTTCTACCATTGTAGGATTAGCATTTCAGATTTCCTTTTTTGAAGTATTTGTTGATTTTCATTATGGTATAAATCCACAAAGAACTGCATTCGCATCTACCCCTGATGTCAGAGTTAACTCCAAAAGTAGATTGCTGCGGCTAGGTCTATCATATGTTATAGAGGATAAGGTAGAGGAAGAAAAAAGCAAAAATAAAAAACGGAAAAGCAAGAAACGAAGAAGATGATTTTTGTGTGCTACCCACGAAGCTCTTCCAATCTCGAAGGTTAGATTTTTTTCCCTTCGATTCTGTGCTGCTTTAAAATAGTCCTTTTTTCAAATGATCTTACCTCACTAGTTGAAAATAAGACCTTCTGCCGCCTTGTAGTCATAATAGTATGTGTAGATTGCTCTGGAGAATTATGAATCAAATTGTAAGAATTGTTAATAGTGGGCCAATGTTCTATTATGATAGTATTTTCAATTTGTCAGAAC
>CAKZVJ010000157.1 GCA_937923345.1 uncultured Saprospiraceae bacterium | reverse complement strand
TGGTGTATCAATTGTCATAGAAAGACAGAAGTAAAGTTTGCGGACAACAAGTACTACGAGTCTTATGAAAACTATCATAATCAAATGCGTGCTGGAGACAGAGAAAGCGTAACTGTTGAAGAGATAGGGGGACTAGAGTGTGCTAAGTGCCATTACTAATAATATAGAAGAATACAATTTAAGCATATAATCATATTGATATTATGAAGAACCACCAGGATACCACTTGGATAGGAATTACCGATAAGAACAATGACCCTGCTATGCAGGAAGTTTCACAAGATGAATTTGTGGGATTACCAATAGCAGAGGCCGTCTCTAGTGAGAAGATTATCGAAAATGCTTCTGCCAATAGAAGGGATTTTCTAAAGTATTTAGGATTTGGTCTAGGTGCAGCTACCATTGCTAGTTGTGAGACCCCAGTCAGAAATGCTATTCCTTATGTTGTAAAACCAGATGCGATAGTACCTGGTGTAGCATCTTATTATGCCTCAACCATAGTTAATGGTGGAGATTATTGCCCTGTACTGGTGAAAACTAGAGAAGGACGACCTATCAAGATAGAAGGTAATCCAATGTCTAGCATCACTAAAGGTGGTACTTCTGCAAGAGCTCAGGCTAGCGTCTTGAGTCTGTATGATTCTGAAAGAATAAAGTCGGCAGGCAGTATCGTAAATGGTGCTTGGACTAAGGGATCTTGGGCAGATATCGATAAAGAAGTAGCTGGTAAATTAAGTGCTGGTGCTAACATACGTATCGTTTGTAATACGGTCATGAGTCCTACTACAAAGAAGGTGTTCAACGAATTTAAAGGATCGTTTCCAAACACAAAAGTAGTTACATACGATCCAATTTCATCTTCTGCAATGCTGCAAGCCAATCAAGAGAATTTTGGTGAAGCAGTCCTACCTAATTACCACTTTGATAAAGCACAGGTAATCGTAAGTTTTGGGGCGGACTTTTTGGGGACATGGATTTCTCCAGTTGAGTATTCAGCACAATATATCAAGAACAGAAATGTAAGTAAAGGTTCTGGTGCTACTATGTCAAGACACGTCCAAGTAGAAAGCGGAATGTCCATGACTGGATCTAATGCGGATAATCGTATTATGATTAAGCCATCAGAGCAGGGAGCAGCAATAGCAACCTTACTACAACATCTCGGTGGTGGCGCTTCTCCATATAAAGTAAATGGTAAGGCGTCTAATGCTTTGAAAAATTTAGCTAAAGAATTACAAGCTAATCAAGGTAGATGTTTGATTGTTTCAAACTCCAATAATAAGGCAGAGCAAATCTTGGTAAACAAGATTAACGATATGTTAGGGTCTTATGGATCTACGATTGATTTTGGTGCAGTATCTTACCAAAGACAAGGAATCGATGCTGAAATCCAAGGACTAATAGCTGAAATGGCAAATGGTTCTGTGGATGCAGTTATGTTTTGGAATGCTAACCCTGCATATGATCTTCCGAACAGTGACAAGTTTATAGCTGCATTAGCTAAGGTGAAAACTAAAGTTACTTTTGGATTGACAATGGATGAGACGGCTTCTTTATGTGATTACACAATGCCTACTCATCATAATTTGGAAGCTTGGGGTGATGTTGAAGCTAAAAGAGGACAATATTCTCTTATTCAGCCAACTATCTCACCTTTATACAATACAAGACAAGCAGAATGTTCATTATTGATGCTTGCCAATAGTCCAAACCTAGATAAGAACGCTGAACGACCATATTACAATTACTTGAAACAATCTTGGACTACTATGGCGAATAATGCTGGCTTTAGTTCAGGAAGAGGTTTTTGGGATGAGGCATTGAGTAATGGTGTATACAGCACTGATGTTGCAGCAGCGGCTACAAGTGGTGGAGTAGTTACTGGTTCTGGGTCAATTACTAAACCTTCTGGTTCTGATTTTGAAATTAGTCTTTTTGAAACAGTTAGTATCGGTAACGGACAATACGCTAACAATCCATGGTTATTAGAAATGCCTGATCCTGTAATGAGAACAGTATGGGGAAATTACTTAGCTGTACCTATTACATGGAATGAGTCTGAAGGGCGCTTCAATGGTTTCAAAGGTGTTGGAGGAAAAGTGGTGAAGGGTATAGCAGATAAGCTTACCGTATCACATAATGGTACAGACCAAACTTACTCTACGGTACCACAGTTTGGTCAAATGGATGGCACGGCTTCTATTGGATTAGGATTTGGAAGAACGAGCGTTGGTAAAGCTGGAAAAGATGTTGGACACAATGTGTATCCTTGGTGTACCATCGATAAAGATGGAAACACACAGTACTTTGCTGCTGGAGCCTCTGTGTCCAATATAGTAGGTGAAGACAAAGAATTTGGTTGTGTTCAATACCATCACACTTACGGTGTAACTGGTTCTTATGAAGGTAAGAATGTGAATGTTGATGAAGTGGATATCGTACCAGTTGGTAGAGGTTACCAAGGAGGTATCACAGATAGAACGGTTGTATTTAGAGATAGTCTATCTAACATGGATGCTTTATTAGCAGACATGAAGAAAAAGCAGAAAAATGCGGACCACTTAAATGAGGCTACGCTATATCCATTTGAAGAATATAGTGCTGAATTATATAGTCAAGGGCATCACTGGGGTATGCACATCGATTTGAATGCATGTACTGGATGTAGTGCATGTACAGTCGCTTGCATGGCTGAGAACAATGTACCAGTAGTGGGGAACAGAGAAGTCTCTCGACACCATGAAATGACTTGGTTGCGAATTGATAGGTACTACTATGGAGAAGCGGAAAACCCAAATGTGGTTTACCAACCTGTAATGTGCCAACACTGTGATAATGCACCATGTGAAAACGTATGTCCAGTAAATGCAACCAACCACAGTAGTGAAGGTCTGAATCAGATGGCTTACAACAGATGCGTAGGTACTAGATACTGCGCAAACAACTGTCCATATAAGGTAAGAAGATTTAACTGGTTGGATTATACAAGTGCTGATTTGTTTGGTGGAAACCAAAACGCAATCAACAATGAAGATCCTGCATTCTACACAGACAATATTGTGAGAATGGTTCTTAACCCAGACGTTACCGTTCGTTCAAGAGGAGTTATCGAGAAGTGTAGTTTCTGTACACAGAGATTGCAGCAAGGTAAATTGACTGCAAAGGCAGAAGGTAGAAGATTGAGAGATGTGGATGTGAAAACAGCTTGTCAAACAGCTTGTCCTACGGGAGCGATTACTTTCGGAGATAGAAATAATAAGAAAGGGGAATTGTCTACTAAGATAAAGTCGCCTCTAGTATTTAGAATGCTAGATGAGACCAATACACAATCTTCTGTTTTCTATCAGGCGAGAGTGAATAATAAGAATGAAAAATTAGACGCCTAAATATTTAGGTAAAAGATAAAAATTAAATACTGAGTAAATGAGCCACGCAGTAGTATCCCCAATACGGGAACCATTAATAACGGGAAACAAAACGTATCATCAGATTACTGAAGATTTGTGTGCCCCAACTGAAAAAGCGCCAGGTGGTGCATGGGTGATTGCCTTCATGCTTTCCTTGATGTGTATGACATTTGGTGTTTTTTGCATCTTATGGACAATTTGGTTCGGGATTGGATCTTGGAACTTGAATAGAACCATTGGATGGGGTTGGGATATTACCAACTTCGTATGGTGGATTGGAATCGGTCACGCAGGTACTTTGATTTCTGCCATCCTTTTGCTTTTTAGACAAAAGTGGAGAACAGGGGTTAACAGAGCTGCAGAGGCGATGACTATTTTCGCGGTAATGTGTGCTGCTTTATTCCCGGGTATTCACGTAGGTAGAATGTGGGTTGTATTTTTCTTCTTCCCTTATCCTAATACAAGAGGACCACTATGGGTAAACTTTAACTCACCACTCCTTTGGGATTTATTTGCGATCTCTACATATTTTACTGTATCGCTTCTATTCTGGTATACTGGCTTGGTTCCAGATTTTGCCACAGTAAGAGATAGAGCTAAAGGCATCAGAAAGAAGATCTACGGATTTCTTTCATTTGGTTGGACAGGTTCGGCTAAGCACTGGCAGAGATGGGAGTCTCTTTCATTAATCTTAGCAGGTATCGCTACACCATTAGTACTTTCAGTACACACTATTGTAAGTTTTGATTTCGCCACTTCGGTTATACCAGGATGGCACACTACCATATTCCCTCCTTATTTCGTAGCGGGGGCGATCTTCTCAGGTTTTGCTATGGTACTTACCTTGATGTTAATCACAAGAAAAGTATTGCACCTAGAAGACTACATTACAATAGAACATATTGAATCTATGAACAAGGTAATCTTGGCTACGGGTTCAATCGTTGGAGTTGCCTATTTAACAGAATTGTTTGTTGCATGGTACTCTCAATATCCATACGAGCAATTTGCATTTTTCAATAGAGCAGTAGGACCTTACTATTGGTCTTACTGGGGTATGATGGCATGTAATGTGATCACGCCACAGTTGTTCTGGTCAAGAAAAATGAGAAGATCAATATTCTGGACATTCTTACTTTCTATCGTAGTAAACATCGGTATGTGGTTTGAAAGATTTGTAATTATAGCAACTACTTTGGCGAGAGATTATTTGCCATCAAGTTGGTCTTACTATGTTCCTACGTGGGTGGAGATTGGAATTTTTATTGGTACTATCGGAATCTTCTTTGTATTGTATTTATTGTTTACAAGAGTAGCACCAGTGGTAGCGATTGCGGAGATTAAGTCTATTTTGAAGACAGGAGGTAACCAATACGTTGGTCCTAATGCTACACATCATCATCATCATGACCACGGTCACAGCGATCATGGTGTACAGCATGCTTTCCAAAAAGGAGGTGACCATGCAGGAACGCACGATGCGGCAATTGCAGCAGCACCTATTGCGCCAGTCGTTAAGGAAGCTGTAGCCGAAAAAGAAGTGGAAAAAGTTGAAGCGAAATCTAATGACTTTGATGCCGCTGGAAACTTTATCGGAAAGAAAGATGACTTAACTAAGGTAGAAGGAATTGGCCCTAAGGTACAGGAGCATTTGAATAATGCGGGCATCTTTACTTGGGCACAATTAGCAAATACGGAAGTGAGCAAAATAAAGAGTGTGTTGGAAGCTCAAGGTGGAGTGTATGCACGTATGGTTCCTGGTACATGGCCTGAACAAGCGAAGATGGCACATGAAGGAAGATGGGATGAGTTACAGAAGTGGCAGGATGAATTAGATGGTGGTGTATAGTATTTATTTACACTAATTTAAAATTGAAAATAGTTTAAAACCTATATATAATGGCATCAGCAAATAAAGAAGTACTATTTGGATTGTATGACGACGAGGAAATCTTGTTGACTGCAGTACAGCGCGCCAAGGATGATCACTTGGATATAATGGATGTATACAGTCCATTTCCAATTCACGGTTTAGACCCTATCATGGGACTAAAAGAATCAAGATTGCACCAAGCAGGTTTTATCTATGGTTCAATGGGAACATTAACTGCATTCCTATTCATGTCTTGGGTATTTACAAGAGATTGGCCAGTAATATTTGGTGGAAAGCCATATTGGTCAGTTCCTGCTTTTATACCAATTACTTTCGAGTTAACGGTATTGTTTTGCGCCATCGGAATGGTGGTTACATTCTACACCATTTGTGGTTTAGGTCCGGGTGTGGAAGCCAAAACGCTAGACGATAGAATTACAGATGATAAATTTTGTATCGCATTTGATACGGTAGGACAATCTTCTAGTGAGATTGATAAATTGAAAAGCTTTTTCTCCAGCACAGGCGCATCAGAAGTAAAAACAAAAGTACTCTAGACAAATAACTAGTGACGCTAAATTAAAGAAAATGAAGAATTTTATATTGGCCTTATGTATTTGCAGTATACTCATTTTGAGTTCATGTTCTAGTGCAGATAGAAATGATACGGGTACTGAATACATGCCTGACATGTTTCACTCAATAGCTTACGAAGCTAATTTGAATGACTATTACTATTACAACACTTGGGATACTGAAGCGGAGTATACCAAACTAGCTCAGCCAAGAGAACCTGTAGCGGGAACTATAGCAAGAGGATATGCTGCTCCAACCGATAAAAAGTACATCGATGGATCAGCTACCACCAATGCAATCGCAATTCCCGTAAATGGATCTGTCCCATATTATTATGAAGATACAGAAGAGGAAAGAACGCGTGCAATGAAGGAGATTATTAGTAATCCTTATCCCATCACTGCGGCTGGCCTCAAAACTGGCGAAGAACTATACAACACATTTTGTGCTATTTGCCATGGTAAGAAAGGAGATGGTAATGGTTGGTTGGTTGATGAGGCTAATTTAGGTGCTGCCTATCCGGCACAACCTGCTAATTTCTTAGATGCAACTTTCAAAGCAGCTGGAGACTCTAATGGACGGTACTATCACTCTATCATGTATGGTAAGAATGTTATGGGAGGATATTCAGATAAGATATCTTACGAAGAAAGATGGCATGTAATCCATTGGATCAGAGCGCTTCAAGCTAAAGCTGATGGAAAAGAATACAATGAAAAGATTAATACCCTCAATAATATTGATACGCCAATGGCTTCTAAAAAGGCTATGGCTAAGGTAGAGGGGACTATGTCTCATGATAATGGAAGCCATGATGGTGAAGGACATGGAGAAATGCATCATAAGGCTGATCATCATGATGGTGACTCCCATGATCACGGAGATGAGCATTAATTAAAGATAGTTAGAACACACTTAATAAAAATATAACTCAGCTGATGGTTGATTTTACAATAACAGGAAAAGAAAGAACGACTTTATTTGCATTCATGGCACTAGGGGTTGTTTGTTTGATTGCTACTTTCTTATGGGGTGACCCATCAGATATTGAGGGGCATCACACTCGCTTTTGGGCAAATATTTTGCATAACTCTGTATTTTTTACGGGAATTGCTTTCACTGCCTTGTTTGTGACATGTGCTTTTACAACTGCATACGCAGGCTGGTTTACTATACTTAAACGCGTCTGGGAAGCATTTTACCTTTTTATTGGAGTAGGTTTGATTTTGATGGCCATCTTCGGTGTAGCAACTTTCCTAGGGATGCACGATTTGTATCATTGGAATATGGAAGGGATAACAGATCCAGATAGTCCAGTATATGATGAGTTATTGGCAGGCAAAAAAGGATTCCTCAACAAAAACGTATTCTTAATTGGTACAGTTGTGGTTCTTGCTGTTTGGTATTTCTTTGCCACAAAGCTAAGATCTATATCAATCGCTGAAGATAAGGATGGTTCAAAGGGAGACTTTAGCTTCCATTACAATATAAGATGGTGGGCAGCTTTATTCTTACCAATCGCTGCCTTTACTAGTGCAGCAATGATATGGCAATGGGTAATGTCTATTGATTCACACTGGTATTCTACCATGTTTGCTTGGTATGCTACTGCAAGTTGGTTTGTGTCCTGCTTAGCCTTAACGATCCTTTTGTTGATATACATGAAATCAAGAGGATATATGGAGGCGATCACTGGAGAGCATTTACATGATTTAGGAAAGTATCTATTTGCATTTAGTATCTTCTGGACCTATTTATGGTTTTCACAGTATATGCTTATATGGTATGCCAACGTAGGGGAAGAAACCATCTATTTTAGAACTAGAGTGGATCAATTTCCTGTTTTATTTTATGTGAATTTAGTAATCAATTTCTTAGTTCCGTTTTTCGTATTAATGAGAAACTCTACTAAGCGTAAATATGGAACGCTGATTTTTGTTTGCGTTATTGTACTTTTTGGTCACTGGTGGGATTTCTTTCAGATGATTAGACCAGGTGTATTGCATACTGCTCATGAGGTGCACGCTATGCATGAAGGTGGGCATGGTGCTCACGCTACAAAAGATGTTTCAGGACATGGTCATGATGATCATGCAGGACATGGTCATGATGATCATGCCGCACACGGACATGACGACCATGCTTCTCATGGCGATGGTGAACATGGACATGGACATAGTAGTTTTGTTAGCGGGTTTACATTACCTGGCTTCCTGGATTTGGGGACAATGTTAGGGTTCTTAGCATTCTTTTTATACTTCGTAATGGGTAGAATGGCAAGTACTAGTCTGGAACCTGCCAATGATCCATTTTTAGAAGAAAGTATGCATCATCATACATAAACAAAACGTTTTAAGCGTTGTTAACTAATTATACTTTCAGAAAATTTTGAAAGTAGTTTATAAGCATTTAATTTTGTACAAATGGGTATAATAATAATTTTATCATTAATTCTAATCGGAATCGTAGTCGTACAGATTGCTCGTATCACCGAATTGGCAGGTAAGCTAAGAGGCGAAGAGGAGGCAATGATGGACAGTAATCGACGAAATGGTGCCTACATGCTATTGTTTGTTGTTGGGTTCTTGATTTTCTGCGTAATTTCTGCGATGTATTACAAAAATTGGATGTTGGGCTATGGACCACATATCTCCGCTTCCGAGCATGGTGTAGCCTTAGACGGTTTGTTCGACACAACCTTATTCTTCACAGGAATAGTCTTTGTAGTGACACAAATATTATTGTTCTGGTACTCTTACAAATACCAGTACAAGCCAGGCAGAAAGGTGTTATTCCTAGCGCATGATACTAGATTAGAGGTATTTTGGACTGCCATACCAGCCGCTGTGATGTGTTTCTTGGTAGTAAAGGGCCTTATCGTATGGAATGAAGCTATGGCGGATACCAATGATGAATATATAGAAATAGAAGCTATGGGTCAGCAATTTAACTGGCTGATAAGATACCCTGGTACGGATAATAGATTGGGAGAAAGAAACTATAAATTATTCACTGCAAGTAATCCATTTGGTCAAGACTGGACGGATACTAAGAATTTGGATGATTTTCATCCATCAGAGATAGTACTTCCAAAAGGTAAGAAAGTTAGAGTTAGAATCACATCAAAAGATGTACTACACAACTTTGATTTGCCACACTTTAGAGTCAAGATGGATGCTATTCCAGGACTGCCAACGTACTTTGTATTTACACCGACTACAACTACAGAAGAGTATAGAGAAAGATTGAAGACTACTCCAGAATATCAAGCTCTTTCAGATCCTGACGATCCAGGAAGTCCAATGTTATGGGAAGCTTTTAATTACGAATTGGCTTGTGCCGAGTTGTGTGGTAAAGGTCACTATTCTATGAAGCGTGTAGTAAAAATTGTAGAACAAGACGAGTACGAAGCATGGGCTGCTTTGCAACAAGAGCAGGCTTGGTACCCTAATAATGTAAAAGGAAAAGACGAAGATCCATTCAAAGAGATGAATGCTGCAAAGGAAAAGAAAATGGAATTGGAGACGCGTAGGAAGAATTTTATGGAGTCTATCAATAATGCAATCAACGCGACCGAGGCTAAGGATAGAATGTTTAAGTTAGATTACGTAAAGTACCAAACTGGTTCTGCCTTACTCGCAGATGAGTCAAGTGATGAGCTTGATAATTTAGTTCAAGCACTTACTGACTTTCCAAATCTACGCTTAGAGTTGGCAGGACATACGGATAACATTGGAAACCCAGCAAATAACCAAGCGCTTTCACAGAAGAGGGCAGAATCTGTATATACTTACTTGACTGGAAAAGGAATAGCGTCAAATCGTTTAACTGCTGTAGGTTATGGAGATACACAGCCTATAGAAAGCAATGATAACGAAGAAGGTAGAAGAAAAAATAGAAGAACGGAGGCTAGAATTACCTCGAATTAATTGAAGAACTTAATCCTATTTTGGAGTAAATAATATAATACATTTTTCATGGCAACTAAATCAGTTTTAGCACCAGAAGATATTTTAATTGAAGAGTTAGGTTACGAAGATCATTTTCATGAACATCATGAAGATGATAAATATAGATCGAACTTTTTCTCTACTTACATATTCAGCATGGATCATAAAATGATCGCTAAGCAATTCTTGGTAACAGGGATTTTCTGGGCGATTATTGGTGCTGGTATGTCAATCATTTTTAGATTGCAATTAGGTTTTCCAGAAGAAAACATGGCTTGGATAAAGCCTCTTCTTGGTAAGTGGATCGTCGTAAACGATGCAGGAATAGGATCACTAGCACCTGAATTTTATTACGCCCTCGTAACCATGCACGGTACCATATTAGTATTTTTCGTACTTACTGCTGGATTAAGTGGAACCTTTAGTAACCTCTTGATTCCATTACAAATAGGGGCTAGAGATATGGCATCACCAATGTTGAACATGATGTCTTATTGGTTTTTCTTCTTGGCTGGATTGATAATGTTTCTATCCTTATTCCTTAGTACAGGGCCTTTCTCTGGTGGTTGGACTGCCTATCCTCCCTTGAGTGCTTTGCCGCAGGCCTCCGATGGCTCGGCAGGTGGTATGACCATGTGGGTGGTGAGTTTGGCGTTCTTTGTTGTCTCCGTATTACTTGGTGGTATAAATTACATCACTACGGTATTGAACATGAGAACAAAAGGTATGACGATGTGGAGATTGCCTTTGACTATATGGGCATTTTTCGTGACTGCTATATTGGGATTGTTGTCTTTTCCGGTACTACTATCAGGTCTATTATTGACGATGTGTGATAGAGGATTAGGGACTAGTTTTTACTTAAGTGAAATATTTATTGGGGGTCAAGCACTAGACCATGTTGGTGGTAGTCCAATTCTATACCAGCACTTATTCTGGTTCTTAGGTCACCCCGAGGTATATATAATAATCCTTCCAGCGATGGGTCTCGTTTCAGAAGTTATGTCCGTGCATGCGAGAAAGCCAATCTTTGGATATAAAGCGATGGTATACTCAATATTAGCAATTGGTTTCTTATCATTCATCGTATGGGCACACCATATGTTTATGTCTGGTGTAAATCCATTCATCTCTAATTTCTTTGTAATATTTACACTTATCATAGCCGTACCGTCTGCGGTAAAAGTATTTAACTGGATTACCACATTGTATGGTGGTAATATCCGATTTACTTCAGCCATGTTATTTAGTATTGGATTCGTTTCAATGTTTATCTCTGGAGGTCTTACAGGAATTTTCTTAGGAAACTCAGCGATCGATATTCAGATGCACGATACCTACTTTGTAGTAGCCCACTTCCACATTGTGATGGGTATTGCAGCCTTCTTTGGTATGTTTGCAGGAATTTATAATTGGTTCCCAAAGATGTATGGAAGATTCATGAATGAAACTCTTGGTAAGATTCACTTCTGGGGGACATTGATTGGATCATACGCAATCTTCTGGCCATTGCACTACTTAGGTATGGCAGGCGTACCAAGAAGATATTATCGTTTCGATAGCTTCGATACATTCTCTCACTTTGCAACATTAAACAAGTTTGTAACTATAGCTGCTATTGTAGTATTTGCACTTCAAATATTGTTCGTAATCAATTTCTTTTACAGCATATACAAAGGAAAGAAAATGACTACCCGTAATCCATGGAAAGCCAACACATTAGAATGGACAACGCCTATTGATACAGGTCATGGTAACTGGCCGGGTAAGATACCAACTGTACACAGATGGGCATATGATTATGGAAAAGATGGTAAGGATTTCATTTCTCAAATAAAACCTCTTGAAGAAGGGGAAGTAGAGGTTCACTAATTTTCTTGGGACATCAGTAATGAAAAGCTCTAATACACATTCACGATCAATCAATTCAGTTAGCTTCTCTCAGAGGCTGGCTGACCTGGGGGCCCTATTCAAATTTAGGCTTACCATGTTGGTTGTATTTAGCAGTTTAATGGCGTATTTTATAGGGGCTCAAAGTTTAAATCCAATAGCAATACTGTTGCTCATTTTGGGTGGAAGCTTTGTTACTTTTGCTGCTAATACCTTAAATCAGGTCTTGGAAAAAGACTATGATAAACTAATGAAGCGAACAGAAAATCGCCCATTACCACAAGGTCGTATGACGACTTCTACTGCAGTTTTGTTAGCAGGTTTTTTGTCTTTAATAGGAATTGGCTTGCTTTGTTTAGCAAATGTATGGGCTGGTCTTTTAGGAACAGCTTCGCTCATACTTTATGCTTTTATTTATACACCTTTTAAGAGAATATCTTCTATATCTGTTTTGATAGGAGCCATACCCGGAGCATTACCCATGAGCATTGGTTGTGTAGTTGCAGAAGGTGCAATCACCCCTTTAGCGATTGCATTGTTTGCTATTCAGTTTTTTTGGCAATTCCCACACTTCTGGGCCATTGCATTTCTTTCTCACGAAGATTATAGTAACGCTGGATATAAAATGATGCCCTCAAAGAGTGGCTTGCCTGACGAAGAAATTGGGTTTCAATCTTTCATTTATTCCCTCTTTCTATATCCTGTTTACGGTGCTATGTTTGTCCTAGGATATCAAAGTTTGATGGGTACAATATTAATGACAATTTTGTCAATCGCATATTCAATATATGCATGGCAATTATATAAAAGAGTAGACAACAGTGCTGCGAAAAAGTTGATGTTCAGCTCTTTTGCTTATTTACCTCTAGCATTATTCATTTTGTTTATTTTCAAAATATCTTAAAATGGAATTAGCTATCAAGAATCAATCCACCAGAAATAAAATTCATCCAAAGAAATTTGCGCTTTATGCATCATGTGCATCTATCGTAATGCTTTTTGCATCTTTGTCCAGTGGCTTTATCGTTAGACAAGCACAGGGAAATTGGGTGGAGTTTGGAATACCAAATATGTTCTACTGGAGTACAGCATGTATCCTTGGTAGCAGTTTGACTATATTTCTAAGTTATACTTTTTTTAAGAAGAATGCAACAAGTCTATACAAGCTTTTTTTAGTAGCGACTTTAATATTAGCCGTAGGTTTTTGTGTAAGTCAATATTATGGTTGGCTTGAAATTAAAGAAGTTATAGGTCTGCCTTTGGGAGCTAATCCATCTGCAGATTTTGTTTATGTTTTAACCATGCTTCATGTTGCACATGTTTTTGGAGGAGTGATAGTATTGTTTACGGCATTGTTTCACGCTTTCTATTTAAAACATAGAGTAACTAAAACACGTTTATTGCGATTTGAGTTATCAATGATATATTGGCATTTTGTAGATTTTGTATGGATTTACTTGCTTATATTCTTCATATATAACCAATCATAAAATATTTTATTAACACACTTAATTATAATGGCAACAGATACATCCGCAGTAGCACACGCAAACGATGCCCACAGTGATGAAAGTAATTGGGACGGAGGGACACAACCGTTTAAAGTTAGTTATGGAAAACTGATGATGTGGTACTTTCTTCTTTCAGATGCTTTTACCTTCGCAGGTTTCTTGATTGCATATGGAGCTATTCGCTTTAGTAGTCCTTCATGGCCAGTTCCAGATTTTGTATTTAGAACTGCACCATTTGATAATTTGGGCTTAGGTCATGAAACACCTCTCCCTTTGATATTCGTAACCTTCATGTCCTTCTTGTTGATTATCAGTTCAGTTACGATGGTAAGGGCCGTACAAGAAGGTCATCGAGAGAATAAGAATGGAGTTGTATTTTGGATGCTTTTAACTGTGATTGGTGGAGCAGGTTTCTTAGGCTGTCAAGCTTGGGAGTGGACGAACTTGATAGGAGCGGAGCATATGACAGTGACGACCAATCCATTTGGTACGCATGTAGAATCAGGCGCTTATTTAGCGGGAGATGGTCACGGGATCAATAAAGGAGATACATTTGAAGTTGGAGATTCATATCTAATCCATAAGGGTGATGATGGGTACAATCAACTCCCCTATATGACAACATCTGGAGAGGAGAAACAACAGGCATTTGGGCCTAAAGCTTTCGGTGCCTTATTCTTTTTTATAACTGGATTTCATGGTTTCCACGTATTCTCCGGAGTTGCTTTTTTGTTGATTATTATGCTTAATGCAGCCAGCGGCTTATATGTTGAGCGAAAAAATGGATACGAAATGGTCGAAAAGATTGGATTGTATTGGCACTTTGTCGATTTGGTTTGGGTCTTCGTATTCCTGGTATTTTATTTATTGTAAAAAAAATTAAACTCAAGAAAAATGGGTCATCATAATTATGAAGATGCGATCAAAGGGGTATATAAAGGGCTCTTTTTACTCGCAGCAGTTACACTTGTAGAAGTATTTTTCTCATTAGCAGGTAAGGGCTATATAGGATTTTTAGGGTTCCTTGAGCACGCTTCATGGGCCGTCTACGTTGTAGGATTTGCACTTATAGCATTATCACTATATAAGGCATATTTTATTGTTTATGAGTTTATGCATATGGGCTCTGAGGTAAGAGGTTTAAGGATGACTGTTTTACTTCCGACACTTTTATTAGTGTGGGCTGTTGTTGCCTTTTTCCAAGAAGGCGGGTCATGGAAGACTAGAAGAGATGTAATAAAGCAACGAAATGAAATTCAAGTAAAGCAAGTCCCGCAGACAGGAAGCTTAATAAAAGAACTACCAACAAATGACATTTAATACAAAAAGCGAAGTTTTATACTTCGCTTTTTTTTGGTCAACATTACATCATAAATTGATGTTGTACAATTATGGATAAAGTTAAAACTAAGAATTTATTTAAGATTCTTGCTGTTGGGTTTATTATTGTGATTTGCCCAGCGGCAAGTTGGGTGTACTTGCAAAAAGGATTAAACTACCAAAAGGAAGCGCGCAAAGAAATTGTTGTCAAGAATACCTTAGACGTAGCCAAACTGATCCCAGAACATATCAAGGCTGATTCAAGTTTGTTGGACAATCGCTTGCGAGTAATACTTTTTGATACAAGTGATAGTCCTAGCCAGACAAGAAGAGAACTCAAGCTTAAACTTATGGATCAATTCGAAAATTCTCAAGGAGTTTTCGTCTTAGAATTCATTAAATCATATAAGTCTCCAGAAGTTTTGGAAAACGAGCTCCTAAGTGATATGCACCTTAGAAAGGAGTTGGCAGGGGATAGTTTTGATAAGCTATTAAGTAGTTACATTGGTCAGCCAACTTTTCAAGAAGTAGATGGTAAGTTGTTGCTCGATCATCTCAAGAAAGATGAACCTTTGCAAGAGAATAGTACCAATTTTGCTGTGCTAGTTGACCATAAGAATGGACTTAGAAATTTTTATGATACTACCAATTCAGAACGAGTAAAAAAATTAGTCGAACATATGGCTATTCTTATCCCAAGAAAAGACATTGAAAAAGCTGAATTAATAAGAGAAAGAGAGATATAATGAGTGAGTACCCAAAACTAAATCTTCCTCTTGCGAAGCAATTGAATATTGCTGCTTATATATTTTCTGCAGTGGTGATTCTGCTCGTGGGAGGTATGCATAAGATACACATCGATCATAGTATTGACCTAACATTTTTGCCTGCCGTTTATTCATTTTTCAATGCACTCACGGCAATAGTTCTAGTCTACGCACTAGTACAGATTAAAAAAAAGAATATCCAGGCTCATAAAAATGCCATCTATTTGGCCATGGCCTTTTCAGCCATGTTTTTATTGATGTATGTCGTTTATCATGTTAGCTACCCAGACACTAAGTATTGCAAAGAAGGAGTTATCTGGTACGTCTACATTATCATGCTTATTTTACACATCGTGATTGCAGCGGGCATTTTACCGTTCATACTATTTACCTTCATCAGAGCGTTTACAGGTCAGATAGATAAACACGTCAAAATGGCAAGATGGGTTTTTCCCTTATGGCTATACGTCGCAGCAAGTGGCCCCATATTATATTTGATGATTAGGCCATGTTATTCTTGGATGATAAATTAATTATGAAGAAGGCATATAAATATATTACGATCCTATTGGTTTCCCTGTCTTTGTCCTTGGTTAGCCTTGATATGCAGGCGCAATGTCCAATGTGTAAAATGTCTGCCGAGCAAAATTTAAAAATGGGAGGTACAGCAGGCAAAGGTTTGAATAGAGGGATACTTTTTATGTTCGCAATGCCATATATTATTGTCGGTACACTAGGTTTTGTTTGGCTTCGCAATCGCCGCAAAGAAGATGATCCAGAGGTAGAGTAGTAACCAATTTTTCAATAGGATTTATATTTATTTTTTATGTGGGGCTATCCCGTCGGCTAAAGGCCTCGGGTCGCGCCATCCGCTGTATCCCAAGTAGTAGACACATGCCCATGTGTCTACTACTTGGGATGCCGCTTCTACCGCTTATCCTCAAGGGCTATAGCTGAACCGCATCGCCCTGTATAACTATAAACTAATACTCAATCCAGCACCTATACCAAACGCTCTATTCTTAAGTCGCACATCCAAAATAGGATCCGCTAGCAAATCAGTAAATCCATGATGATACTTTAACTCTGCGAATAGCCTAGAAGAACCTATATTCACAAATGCACCTGTACCAATTTGACCAGCAAATTCAAAGCGCTTATAGTTTTCATTCGTAATGTCAATATCTGTGTTACTTAGGTTTATATCGATGATGGTGTTAACTTTAGTCCTAAGATTGCCTTTAGTCGCATAGGCTACCGATGGCCCTGCGAGAAAGTAAACACCACCATTTTGCCCAGTTATTTCGTATCTACCTAATAGGGGAGCTTGAACGTACTTTATTTCTGTTACAGCTGATACACCAATAGGTAGATTGACATTAAATAGGTCAATGTCAATACCTTGTCCTATTTCAAACCCTTTTTCATTATAGCTTAATTCTGGTTGAAAACTAAAGCTTTCAGTAACTGGAATATTTGCAAAAATGGACACATCATATCCTGAATTCCATCCTTTTTCTATGATTGATGTATTGATACCATCAACACTAACTGTTGAAAACTGTACTGATCCTTTGGTCCCAATACTGAATTGAGCAGTAGAAGTAGATAATACAGCTATCGTCAATACACTGGCAAGCATTATTTTAATGATTCTCATATTCTTGAATTTTTGTTCACAATAATTTTAAAGAAAACGAGACTGATCTGTTAAGGAGCGTTAAACTTAGGTTATTGACTATTTAAAGCAAACACTAGCTTGGAAACCGTGATTGCAAAATACCATAAAGGAGTCACTCTGTACTTCAGTGAGTTTATAGAGGGTATGCGAAGACAATCAAAATAGAAAGGAAAAGATTAAACTGACTATTCGTTTGTTGTACAGTAGACTAAAAATACTTCAAGACTCTCGAATAAAATATTGAGATTATGAATGGGTATTTGGGGTACATTTTTATGAAATGACAAACTTGACGTATTAATTACCGAAAATTAATTTTAGGTAACAATGTAATGAATTACCTAATAAAGTAAAGAATGGGAAGTCAGTAGCAAATGGAGCATACAAATTTTACTGTACAATAAGAGTATAGTCACTAAGATTAATTATAACTTAGATCTCGAAAAGAATGTTCTTTGATCTAATTATGAATGGTCTAAAAAGTAGGGGATAGTGATTTTAAGTACCACGTGAAAATAGGCTTAGGCAGTACCTCTTAAATTACCTCCGCGTTCTATATTTAGCTTGATCTTTTGAAACAAAGCCTCCGGTTTAAATGGCTTTGCCAGGTAGTCATTCATTCCAGATTCTGTAGTTGCTTGCACTTTATCCGAATAGGCATCCGCACTAAGGGCAACAATTGGAATTTGCTTATAGAATGGATCTTCTAAGGCTCTAATGCTTCTGGTAGCCTCTAAGCCATCCATTAGTGGCATATGTATGTCCATTAAGATTAAATCATATCGATCCTGCTGGACCATCTCTACAGCCTCTAGGCCATTTTCGGCCAAGGCTATCTCCACTTTAAATTTCTTCAGCACCTTTCTAGCGACGAGCTGATTCAGTTTGTTGTCTTCTACTAGTAGAATCTTCTTTCCTTCAATTCCGCTTTGATAAATCTTGTCTCTAGATGTGCTTACTTCTTGTATTTTTTCAATTTTTTCTTTTTTGCCAAACTCAAGCGTAAAGGTGAATGTTGAACCTTTTCCCTTACTACTGCTCACTTCTAGTTTACCTCCCTTTAGTTCTATTAGGTTTTTTGTAATCGTGAGACCCAAACCTGTCCCTTCATGCTCTCTATTTATTTCATTATTTACTTGGGAAAAGCTCTCAAAAATACTCTCTAACTTATCTTCAGGGATGCCTATTCCAGTATCTTCAATTTGAAAGGTGATTTTGACCATATCATTTGTATTTTCAATTATTCTAGAGCGAAGGACTATAGAGCCTCTATTGGTAAATTTAAATGCGTTACCAATTAAATTAGATAGTATTTGAGAAAATCTTGTTTTATCCACCAATACATGATGTTCTAGTTTTTCTAACTGTTGATCTTGAAGAATCCTTACGTTTTGATTTGAATTTGATTGCCTGTAAGCATTGATTGTACGATTTAGGAATTCTTGTAAATTTATTTGCTCTTTAACCAATACAAGCTTATTTGTTGATATTTTTGAAAAATCTAAGACTTCATTAATAATATTCAACAACACTTCTCCACTAAATTTCAAATTCTTAAGATGCTCTGATTGCTTTTGTGTAGGATTCTCATCTAATAAAATGTTAGTGATTCCGATGACCGCATTCATAGGAGTACACATTTCGTGACTCATAGTAGACAGAAAATTTTCCTTTGCTTTTGCTGCAGCGACAACATTTTTATTAGCTTCTCGCACTTCTTGATTTACTAATAGAAGTGCCTTATTGTGATCTTCTTTCTTTCTATACATCATGTAAATAAAGAACACAGATATAATAGACAGTAAAAATGCCACTATCAATACTGCAAATTTACTCTCTTGTAGTTTTTGCTTAATCTCTAATTCGTTGATTTCATATTTTTTTTCTATTATTGATATTTGGGATTTAAAGGTTTCATGCTTGATACGGTCAGCCTCTTCCTTTTCCTTTTCAACCATCATTTGGTACTGCCTTAGGTTTTTAAGGGATTCTTTATATCTACCACTCCTTTCCAAGGCTTTTGCCATAGTGCTAAAGATTTCAGCATCTTCTATATCTAGTTCTGCTTCATTGTATAGTTCAAAAATATGATCAATACTTTTTATGGATGAGGTGGCATTATCTTCCTCTAATTCTAGTTGAGAAAGCGCTAGATACGCATTTACTTCTGGTTCTATTCCAATATCAAAGAACGCAGTTTCTTCTATTGCTTCATTTATCATTTTTCTACTCAGCTCTTTCTTTCCTTTTTTAGAATACAAAGTACCCAATAAGGCTTTGGCATAGTTGTTCTCTATGGTAGGCTTATTTTTATATGCCAGGATCTCTAAAAGGGGCTGCTCTGCTTCTTCCAGTCTGCCTAGATCTTTTAATATTTGGCCATGATAAAAAAGTATATATTCATAATATTCTGAATGGTGACCTAGTTCTTCCTCATACTTAGTATTAACCTCTCTAGCCTTTTCTATATATACTAATGCATCTTCGTATTGTTCATTTCTCTCCAATAGGGAAGCAAAATTGGCAATTAGTAAGGTCTCATGCTTGTATAGTTTATCTTTGGCTTGACCTATAGTTTCTATTCCTGCTAGATATTCCTGCACAGCCTCATCTTCTCGCCCTTTCAGGACATACGCGATAGCTTTGTTATTGTGTAGGTTTATTTTCATTTTTGTGTCCTCGATATTATTTTTCTCTAGGACAATTTGAGCTCGATCATACCACTGCATAATAGAGTCGATTTCCATCCCTTTGTAGTAATTGATAACTCCTTTAGATTTGAGGTATCTAACTTCAGCAATGGGTAAATCACTTTTCTTTATTAAATTTTTGAATTTAAATAGATATGCTTCAGCTAATTTTATGTCGGTGCGACACGACTCTGCTATAATCTTCGAAAGGATGATTGACTTTTTATCTATTGTTTTGGCTTCATTGAGATCTTTAACATAACCTTGCAGGGCAAAGTTTATCTCTCCACTATCATCTGCTTTCATGACTAGAAAGCAGATACATAATATACATGTTATTACAATTCTCATATTCACTGTGAGGGAGTTTCTCTTAATTACTTAGAGTTAACCAACACTAAGTAAATTCAAAAACTAATCCAATTGTGTATTAAATAGACTGAAATTTTGACGTTTACGGAAAATATTAAAATTGTGACCGTGTTTTATCTATTTACTTTTGGTATCAGCTGTTATGAAGTCTGATTAACAATTTCTATAATCCAATATATTCTTTAGGTATAGAAAAAATAAGGACTGTAGGTCTAGATTTGAGAGGCTTGGGCTGTCTATTGCAATATTTTCATTGCGGAGATACTTTTTATACTCAAGGTGTGTAACATTCTATGGAAACAAAAGTGTTTTGAAAAGGAATCTCTCACATTGTTTTGTGTAATTCTAATGCCTAAAATTAAGTCACAACATGTAAAGAAAGCTAAGAAAAAACTTAGGTGGAAGTACTTCTAATGCCGTGCATATTTTCCATATTAGATTTTAATTTATCAAATAGATCTTTAGGTTTGAATGGCTTTGAAAGGTAATCATTCATTCCACAATCAGTGGTAGCTTGTACCTTTTCAGAATAGGCATCTGCGCTCAAGGCTACTATTGGTATTTGTTGAAAATATGGATCCTTTAAGGCTCGGATACTTCTGGTAGATTCTAGGCCATCCATTATTGGCATATGAATATCCATTAGAATTAAGTCGTAACACTTCTCTTGCACCATTTCAAAGGCTTGTTTTCCATTTTCAGCAAGTGCAATTTCAACTTTGAATTTTTGCAGGACCTTCTTTGCTACTAATTGATTTAGTTTGTTATCCTCAACCAATAATATTCGTTTTCCTTCAATCCCACTTTGGAAAATTTTACTAGGATTATCATCTGCTTTTGTTGGTTTTATTATTGGATCAGCCTTGTCAAAAATTAATGTAAAGCTAAATGTGCTGCCTACACCTG
The DNA here is from genome assembly GCA_937923345.1 of uncultured Saprospiraceae bacterium. Taxonomy (GTDB): domain Bacteria; phylum Bacteroidota; class Bacteroidia; order Chitinophagales; family Saprospiraceae; genus JALZVN01. Next base: position 4,657 of record CAKZVJ010000157.1, on the reverse strand, counting down.
GTACACTTTCTACTCTTAGTTTACTATTTTTTAAGTTTAGAAGACCTTGAGTTATAGTAAGACCTAGTCCAGTACCATCATGTGATCTACTAATTTCGTTATTTACCTGCGAAAAACTATCTAATACAGTATTCATTTTTTCAGCAGGAATACCTACTCCAGTGTCCTCTATATCAAAGTTAATTAGGACTGAATCCTCATTGTTTTCAATTACTTCACTCTTTAATACTACATGGCCTTCTGTTGTGAATTTGACAGCATTTCCAATCAGGTTAACCAAAACTTGACCAAACAAACTTTTATCCGATAGGACAAGGTGCTTTAAAGAATGTAGATTTTGATCTTGATAAATTCTAACATTAGGATTCTTATTTCCAAACCTAAAAGAATCAATAGTCATATCCAAGAAATTTTGGAGATGAACAGGTTTCCGATTCACTTCTATTTTATTGGTTGTAATTTTGGAGTAAATCAATACTTCATTGATAGTGTTGAGTAGCAATTCTCCACTAAATTTCTGATTCTTTAAATAGGTCTCTTGTTTTTTAGTCGGATTTTCGTCTAATAAAATATCCGCTATCCCAATAACTGCATTCATAGGAGTACGCATCTCATGACTTATTCTTGATAAGAAATTTTCTTTAGCTTTTGATGCGGCTATTACCTTTTTATTGGCATGCTTAATTTCTTTGTTTATTTTGACTAGAGCTTTGTTATGTGCATTTTTTCTATTGTACATAGTACAGATTGAAATGATCATTAGCAATGAAAATATTAGTGCCACGAGCATAATGGATAGCTTACTCTCTTGCAGCTTTTGTTTTATCTCTAATTCATTGATTTGATACCTTCTTTCAATATTTGAAAACTTACTTTTTAATTCGCCTTGACTCATTTTGTTTTCTTCCATCCGAACTTTATCTATCAAAGCATGATACTTTTTGAAGTAAATAAGCGATTCTTCAAATCTCTTACTCGCCTCTAATACCTTGGCTTTTAAAGCGTAGATATTTGGATCTGTCATGGGGCTATTTTGCTTTTCATATTTCGCCATTATAATGTCGAGATATTCCAAAGCGATATTGTAATTTCCATCTAGATATTCTGTGTCGGCAAGAGCAAATCGAGCATTGGCCTCAGTTTCTAAACCAATATTTAAAGACACTGCATCTCTGATGGCTGTTTGTAAAGTTTGTTTAGCTAATTTCTTGTTGCCTTTCTTGTAGTAAACCTGTCCTAAAAGTGTTTTTATTTGCGTACTTTCTATATCAGTTGTTTTGTAAAGAGATTGTAGCTCTAATAAAATGGTTTCTGACTCTTCTACTCTTTCAAGATGATAAAGTGAAGTCGCTTTGGTGAGTAGGATCCAGTTGTAAAAATTAGACCGTTCTCCAGTTGATTTTTCGTACACTTTATTGGCAGTCTCTCCTTTTATGATGTACGCCAAGGCATCTTCATAACGCTCGCTGCCATTAAGCATGTGTGCGATATTAGAATACAACGCAGTTTCATATCTCGGCATTTTTATATTAGCTGAGGCCACTATTTCTAGGCCTGCCAGATATTCTTTAATGGCTGCTTCTTTCAAGTTTTCTCTAGCATATGTGATAGCTCTATTGTTTTTCAGACCAATCCTAAGTTTTATTTGCGCTAAGTTATGTTGATCAAGCTTCTCTTCTGCAAGATTATAGTAGTATAATATTGTATCTATACTGGTTCTCTTTGCGTAGTGAAAGACACCTTTGGCACTGTAATATTCAATTTCTACAATTGGCTCAGAATATTTACCCAACAATTGTTCAAATTCTTTAAGGTAATGTTCGGATAAATCAATATCACTCCAGCTAGTATGCACTACTATAGAACCTAGATACCATGCTATTGAATCTGGTGCCTCGGCAGATTTGTAGCTATCGATATACACCTGTAACTCAGGGTCATCATAGCTAGCCTCTTCAGCATTTAGATAGCTAAAGCTAAGGCATAAGAAGATTGTTAATATTACTTTCTCTAATAACAATTTTACAGTTTGGATTTTGGATGTATTTGTGCTTTCTGTGCAGATACAGTTCCAAAAACTAATCCAAACTTTTAGATATATGACGGATATATAGACGCTAAGTTATAGATACTTGTTTTCAAGGATATTTTGCTTATTATTCTTTAATTTTAAGATGGGTCAGTCGAGCCTTTTACGGATACCATAGCAGCATTTATCCACCCCGCTATAAACAATAATCCTCCTATTGGAGTCAATGGTCCTAGCCACTTATAGTAGCTTAGCCCAAGGATTTCTCTAGTGGCTAAGAGATAAAGTGAGCCAGAAAAAAAAAGGATTCCTCCTAAAAACAGAAAGACCGACACAGTTAAACCTTTGTTGCCTCCTTTGGTGACGAGATTTAAGACACTTAGTGCAGCCAATACGTGTATAAAATGATATAAAACAGCCGTTTTATAGGAAGTCAATTGTTGTACTGCAAGGCGTTCCGCTAACCAATGTGCTCCAAAAGCACCAAAGATAACGCCTAGTGCTCCAAGAAAAAAAGTGATTGCATACAGATTTTTGGGTGTCTTTAGATTTGCCATAATATCGAATTTTGATTTTGTGAGCTCAAAATTTCATTCGCCTTTGAAAAGTGTTTACACCCAGAGAATGCATTTCTTGCCAAAGGAGATGGATGAGCAGCCTCTAATATTGTATGTTTCTTATCATCGATTAATATACTTTTCTTTTTCGCAAAATTTCCCCAGAGCATAAATATCAATCCCTCTCGCTCGGCAGAAAGTTTTTGTATCACTGCATCTGTAAATTTTTGCCATCCTATTTTTTGATGCGATCCTGCTTTAGAGTGTTCTACAGTTAACATAGCGTTCAATAAAAATACACCTTGTTTAGCCCAGTCCGTCAAATCACCGTGATCAGGAATCGTAAAAGAAACATCACTCGCCAATTCTTTGTACACATTCTTGAGAGAGGCCGGTGTCCTTACGCCTCTAGGCACTGAGAACGAAAGCCCCATCGCTTGGCCAGGACCATGATAAGGATCTTGACCCAATATCACCACCTTTACTTGATCAAATGGAGTAGTATTGAATGCATTAAAAATCTGTGGACCAGGTGGGTAAATCGTTTTTCCACTTTTGGTTTCAGTACTCAAGAACTGTTTTATATTTTGGAAATAAGGCTTTTCAAATTGTCCTTCCAGAACCTGATACCAACTGTCTTCAATTTGTACTTTTTTTGATATAGTGTGATCCGTCATGCCATTTTTCTATTTTCTCAAAATTAACATCCACTTGCTAAAAAGTAGTCATAAATATGTCCTCTTTTTCAAATCTTTATCTTACTATTGACGATGATTACCAAAGGCATAGCATTCATACTCTTAGCGACCCTTTCATTCTCAGTTATGAATCTCATAGCCAAGGACCTCAGCACGCTGCCAGCTATGCAAGTTGTTTTTTTTCGAGCCTTTGGAACCTTCTTTTTCGTATTTCCATACATGTTGTACAAGCGCATTAGCATCCTCGGCAACAACCCCATGTTACTTTCCCTAAGAGCTACGGTGGGTTTAATTTCCTTGGCTACTTTTTTCATGGCTATCCAGCGCATGCCGCTCGGATCTGCGATTTCTATACGATATCTAGGACCCATATTTGGCGCCATACTAGCGTATCTTTTTTTAAAAGAAAAAGTGAACAGCAAACAATGGCTAAGTTTTGGGGTCGCTTTTCTTGGAGTCGTAGTGATGAAGGGAGTCGACTTTAGAATCGACAATTACAGTTTTTTACTCATCCTCACTTCAGCATTATTCGTAGGGATGGTCTTTGTGTTGATCCGCTACCTGGGAGATAAAGAGCACTTTCTCACTATCATCAATTACTTTATGGTGTTTTGTATTGTTGCTAGTTTGCTCTTTATTCGACAGTGGGAATGGCCCTTGCCTGCTCAGTATTTTTCTATATTGAGTATCGGTATTTTTGGACTCATAGGGCAGGTGTTTATGACCCGCGCATTCCAGTTAGAGGAGACCAGTGTATTGGCCCCCTTCAAATATATGGAGCTTGTTTTTGCCTTGATCTTCACTTACTTTATTTTTGGGGAGACCTATGCGCCAATAGCTTTTTTAGGGATGGCCATGATCCTCATAGGTATGCTGCTCAATGTGTATTTCAAAAATAAGCACAAAGAAAAAGTGGGTTTGTAAAAAGAGTTATAGTCTTTTTAGGAGGCGCCCATTTCGCGCTATCCGCTTTATTACAGTGTCCAGAGGTACGTTCAGCTAAGATGGATACAGTGGTCTCTTCTCGTACCTCGTCGAGCCCCCTCTATCCATAGCTTCACAGTACATCTGACCACCTCCATGCCCGCTACTATCACGGGTCGAAAAGAATAAGTACATTTGTATTATTACATTCACCACACCATTATATGTACTCAATAATAGCACAGTCACCAGGTCGGATCAATATCATCGGAGAGCACACCGATTATAATGAAGGCTTTGTCTTGCCCGCCGCTATTGATATGAAAACCATTTTTAAGCTCCGAAAAAATGATACCGCTAGCCAGATCAATATTTCATCGACCACCTATCAGGAAAGACATCAATTTGATTTACTCAAGTTTGAACCGCTACCCAATGGCTGGCAAAAT
>CAKZVJ010000156.1 GCA_937923345.1 uncultured Saprospiraceae bacterium | reverse complement strand
TGGAAAACTAATAATTGATGGTGAAAAGGTTTTTACAACCGATTTACAAGAATTGCCCTTTAATTTATCTGTGAAAGTATTGGACAATGGACAGATTTGGCCGACTGAGGTTGAATATTATTTTGATAATTTTGAAAATATAATTTCTGAAGAGGAATCATACGCTAGAGTAAATAATCCAGGTAACATATCTATTAATACAGGTTGTATACAATTTGTGATTGAAGGTGAATTCGAGTCGGAGTTTATACCTATTTTCGATCAAGTGGCATCTGATATGTCTGATTTATTGTGTTGCCCAGGGAGCAGCCCTGTCACAATTGTCATTCAGCCTGGTGCCGTAGAATTGGGAGCAGCTTCCCCACAATACTATGGAACACATGCAGATGTACAGGGTGGATGTAATGCAATTAGTGAAAATCCATTTATTACTGGTTTGCTTGGACAGCCTCAAGAAGAGATAGCTGTAATACAGATTAATCCTAATTCAAACATTTGGTATTTTGGTAACGGACCAATTGGTAATAACTTTGATTTATATACAGTTGTATTGCATGAATTTTTGCACGGTATAGGATTAGCATCGTCAAGAATACTTCCTAATGGGTATCCTCTTGGTACTACTTTTGAACCTCAAACTGGGGAAGTAGTATCTTTAGGTGTGTTTTCGCCTTGGGATTTACATCTTGAAATTGATGGGGCCCCCCTTCTAGAAAGGGTTGATGCGCCTGATGGTGCTGATTGTTGTTATACTTATCAAGTAACAGAAGGATTAATTTTACCTGATGATGTTATTGCTGCATCCCAAGCGGGATTGGTTACTGTTGCTGGAGTACCAGTTTGTGCACAGTATACAAATCCACCAGTAACTTCCGCAACCGTTATGGATGCGCCGTCACTATTTTATAATATGCTAAGCCATTTAGATGAGGATTGTAATTCCAGTACACCAACTGATTATGTCCTCAATGCCTTATTAGAACCAGGAGAAGTAAGAGGTCAGATATCTGCTGCCGAGTTAAATCTTCTCCAAATTCTCGGATATTGTACGAATTCTTCAAATAATGCCACTTCATGCTACGTTTCTTTAGTTGATGATTTTGCAACTGTATTGCAAGATGATATTGAAGGAGTCATTATTGATATATTTGATAACGATGTACTGCCTTCTGATTTTGCTTTCTCGGATTTGAATCTGGAAGTTACGCCTGATGTGTTGACAAAAATTCGAATTACAGAGGTGAGTGAATTAGGAGTGCAAATTCGTGGTTTGTCACCAGGTAGGCACTGTTTTAATTATACAATTTCAACATGTGAAGACTTTTGTGATAAATCGGAGGTGTGTATTTTTGTCAGGCCTAAGGATCTTATTAATAGTTGTAATCCTAATGATTGTGAATTACTTTGTTTTGGAAATTTTGAAGAGTTTGTTGTAGAAAGTATAACTTCCGGTGGAAGCTCTGAATATATTGAAAACCTTAACTTAGGATATTATTTTTTCGAAGGTATAGCCAATACACCTGATGTTCTTGAACGAGATGGTAATCAATTCATATACATGGTTAATAGAGGGATTGATTCAGGTGGAATCAGTACAAATTTTGTTGATGAATCAATTTCATTACCAATAAGTACACCAATACCACCAGGATGTGAACTTACAATTACTTTTGATGCTGATTGTTCTAATTTAAATGGATTGTTTTTTTATGGGAGTGAATTTTACTTTGGTTGTGAATCTCCAGAATCATTAAATACAAGTTTAGGGGCTCAAGATATATGTAATGATGGCAATAATGTTTAGGGCACCTCTAAAAACCTCTTAATTTTTATTAATTTTAGGTATGCGAATATACAATCCAATTACGAGTTTATTTGAGAGTACAGATCAGAATAACTTAGTATCGAAGTTAGGAGATCCATTACAAGAATTACAAAAGCGAATAGATTGGGATCAATTCCGTCCATTATTAGAGGATGTATTTCCAACGACAAAGAATGAAAAGGGAGGCAGACCAAGAATGGATCCTCTAAAGATGTTGAAGATATTGATTCTGCAAAAGTTGTATCAATTGTCAGATCACGCTACAGAATTTCAAATAGCAGATAGGATGAGCTTTCAGCGTTTTATAGAAATACGGTCTATTAAAGAAATACCAGATGAAAAAACAATATGGTTATTTAAAGAGCAAGCTCATCAAGCTGGACTGATAGATAAGCTGTTCGATCATTTTGTAGCACAATTAGAGCAAGCAGGTATGATTGTTAATGAGGGCAAGATGGTAGACGCATCAATAGTATCAGCTCCGAAGCAGAGAAATAATCGAGAAGAAAATGCCAAGATAAAGCAAGGCAAACAGGTAGAAGAATGGGATAAGAACCCAAATAAGAAACGACAAAAAGACGTAGATGCAACATGGACTAAGAAACACGGGAAGGTTCATTACGGGTATAAAAATCATATTAAAGCAGATGTAAAAAGTAAGCTTATACAAGATTATGAAGTTGGTACAGCAAGTGAACATGATAGCCAAGTAATAGATGCGATAACACACAAGCATCAAGATGGAGGACAGTCTCTATGGGCAGATAGTGCCTACAGAAGCGAAGAGATTGAAAATAATCTGGCGTCTAAAGATATTATTAGTAAAGTACATGAGAAAGCATATAAATCAAAACCACTAACAGAGAAGCAAATAAAGGATAATGCAAAAAAGTCAAAAATTAGAGCGAGAGTAGAACATATATTTGGACACATGGAAACAAAAATGAGGGGCACAGATATAAAGACAATTGGAATAGATAGAGCAGCGGCACAAGTAGGACTAAAAAATCTTGCTTACAATATTAGTCGGGCAGTATTTCTTTTAAAAAGTAAATGGAGAGGTCTATCGATTAATAAAATATGAATACAATAAGCTTTGAAGAGCATATTTACGGTAGTAAATAAACTCAATTTTTTCTCTAAGTTCTCTAAATGAGCAATTACTTGCATTATTTATATTTATGAAAACTGCCCAAAACAAAAATTGGAACAATGGACTTGTAGAATATAGTTAATAGAGGTGCCCAAAAATAAAAGCTCTAAAAATAAATTTCACAATTCAGCTAATGCTATAATTTATGGATTGCTAAAATCAAGTTATTGAAATTAAATGAAGGTCAATTATTCTGACAGCGTAAAATAGACTAATAATGACGAAAAAATTAAAGCTCTCCGTCTTCGCCTACT
>CAKZVJ010000155.1 GCA_937923345.1 uncultured Saprospiraceae bacterium | reverse complement strand
TGACCATCAAAGTCAGAGATAATTGGCGCAACGATGAGCAGAGCTTGAAAAGGTTTGGGTATTAAGGAATTAGGTGTCTAGGAATTAGGTGTCTAGGTGTCTAGGTTTTCTAGGTGTCTAGGTTTTCTAGGTTTTCTAGGTTTTCTAGGTGTCTAGGTTTTCTAGGTGTCTAGGTGTCTAGGTTTTCTAGGTTTTCTAGGTGTCTAGGTGTCTAGGTCTCAAGTTTTTTTAAGAGGTATAATATAGGATAATAAAAAGGTGCTATGAGAAATTTTAAAGATCTAAAAATTTGGAATCGAAGTATTGATCTTGTTGATCATGTTTATGATTTAGTTAAGGACTTACCAACGGATGAACGATTTGGTCTTAATACACAAATTAAACGATCGGTTGTTTCAATTCCTTCCAACATAGCAGAGGGATGTAGTAGAAAGACTGAAAAAGAATTTTCAAGATTTCTTGAAATTGCACTAGGCTCTTCTTTTGAGTTAGAAACACAATTAATTATTACATCAAGAAGGAATCTTTTAAATGAAAGTAAGATTAGCGCTGTTTTGAATGAGTTAAATCAGATTCAAAAAATGTTAAGTGCTTTCTATACCAATGTGAGAGCAAAAATTTAGTTTCTTCTAGGTTTTTAGGTCTCTAGGTCTCTGCGTTTCTAGGTCTCTAGGTCACTAGATTTTTATTGATAGTCTGCATCCTAGCCCTGCCTATGTATTGAGTTGCTGCTAGCGCTTCGCTTTGAATGACACACTTTATTGGATATTCCCTCCTGAGGGCACAAGACACCTAAGTTCCTGGACACCTAGTTTCTAGCTCTTAGACACCTAGCTTCTAGTTCTAGTCCCTAGACACCTAGCTCCTAGACACCTAGTTCCTAATATAATAGTTGTTTCGTAGAATTATTCATAATTCCTTCAACAATCTTAACAAGCTGTTTAGGTTTGTAACGGCGCCAGTTGACATCATTTAGCGCACCACCAATGCCTACATAATGATGAATCATGGTGGCCACCATTTCTTCCTCTACATGATTGTTGGTATTAAGGAAACACATCCAACCATTGGACTCCTTTACATCATCAAACCATTCTTCATAATAGCAGTTGTCGGAGCCGTGAAAGTTGAGTACATTTTCGCAGATAAGAATGTATTTGTCAATTTCAAAACGAGTAAGGTCATCAATGATTTCCCGTTTAAGATACATGACATCATTGTTAAGCGTGTCATTCCATTCTCCGATGAGTTCTATGATGGCATAGTGCTCATCATAGTCGACAAATAATATTTTCATGTAGAGGGTAGGAGAGCCGAACTCGTCCCACTGAGGATGGATAAAATAGTTGTAGACTTTTTTCTTGAAGACAAACTCATCATACATGCGGCCGTGAAACGGAGAATTGCTATCCTCCGAAGCGACATAATGGTCGCGCCATTTATAATATGGTTCTATATCATGCATTTGTCAATATCAAGGTCTATATAGTTCATTAAAAGGAGCTGTTTTACGCTGCTTAAAATGATAAAAGTTCGTATTCTATACAGCGAATAACATGCCTTAAATGTAAAGGTTTAAATTAATTAATGGCATATGTTTAACTTTGCTTTAAGCGTATTGCTCAAAAAATATACTTAACTCCATTGCGGAAATTAGCGGACCCACACTTATTGCTATGCTGAAAATATACCTAACAGGCCCAGAATCAAGTGGTAAGACATGGCTTGCCCAGTCCTTAGCGAAGCACTACGATTGTCCTTGGGTGCCAGAGTATGCGCGTCAGTACCTACAAGAGAAAAGTGGAAGATATCAATATGAAGATCTAGAGAACATTAGTAAAGGGCAGTTAGACTTGGAGAATCAATTTGCAAGGAATAACCCCTCCAAATTGATATTGGATACGGGGCAATTGGTACTGTATATCTGGTCGATGCACAAATACGGACGCGTCTCGATAAGAATAGAATCGAGTCTAAAGGCACAAGGCGGTAGCCTCCATTTGCTATGCCGTCCAGATATAGCATGGGAAGAAGATTCCCTTAGGGAGAGTCCTACTGAAAGACCACTCCTCTTCCAAAAATATAAGAAGGCATTAAATAATTTTAATCTACCCTTTGCCATCGTCGAAGGTCAAGGAGAAAAACGAACTGAGAATGCCATTTCCTGCATAGAAGCCTTTCTGAGCTCCTAGAGGGCTATTTCTGCACTTTGTATACAGAATATTAACGAATTTTAGTCGATAAATAGGTACTAAGCACAAGGATTGTCTTATCTTGTCATCTTGAATCAGCCATTGATTCCGTTATTATTAAAAACTATCATTATGGGATTTTTTAAGGACATTAAGAACTTACTTTGGGCAAGCAAATCTGTTGGAAAGCATGCTGCCGAAAAAGGCATTGAGCATGGTAAAGAAGTAGGGGGAGAGCTTTTAGATGACGCTAAAGGGATGGCAACAAACATTGGTGGAAAGCTTAAAGACAAAGCCGGAGATGCTATGAATTCTGCAAAAGAACTGACGAGTGACGCTTTTGATATAGCGAAAGATACAGCTGGCAAGATGGTCGATAAAGCTGGAGATTTGGTTGAAGATGCCAAAGAAGCCGGTGCAGAAATAATGGATAAAGCAGGAGATGCTGCTAAAAACGTGAAAGAAAAAGCAACAGACCTTGGTGCAGATGCTGTAGAAGCCACTAAGAATGCTGCGTCCAAGACTACTGAAAAGGCAAGTGAAGCAATGGATGGTGCAAAAAACATGGCGAGCAATACTGTGGACAGCACAGAAGAAGCACTTAAAAATCTAACAAACGATACTGCAGACGGTCTCAGTGAAGCAAAGGACCTTGGAACGGACTTGCTTGATGATGCAGGGGACGCGGCAAACGCAGGCGTGGAAGGAGGAAAGAATGTATTGGAAAAAATAGGGGGAGATGTTCTCGCTGCTGGGGCTGTAATACTTGGTAAGACAGGAGAGGTAGCAGAAAATTTGGGTAGCAAAGTCCTAGAGAAAGGCGATGCGCTTTACGAGAAAGGAAAAGATATGTCCGGTGGATTGGGAGACGATATGAGCAATATTGGGGACAAGATTTTGGATAAGGCCAAAGAGGTTGGAGGAGATTTAAAGGACAAGGGAGAAGCCCTTGTCGATAGAGCAAATAAAGTAGCTAGTGGTGAGGAAGAAATGAAAAGTCTATCAGATACTGTAAAGGAGATGGGAGAAAAATTCAATAAGCCAACGGAATTTTCTGACAAACTGGGATATGAAAATGCCAAAGGAAGTTTGCTAGAAGGAAAAGACGACTTCTTTGATAAGATGTCTAAGTATGCAGATGGAGAATACAATGCCTTTGATGGGGATAAGCTAGGTGAAGAGGCTAAAGATGATACACAGGAAAAGTCAAACGATTTATTTGAAAATACTAAGGAGATTTTAGGAGCAGAGGACGAAGACGATAAGGAGTAATATTTTATTTTGCCCAGGTGGTGGAATTGGTAGACACGCCAGCTTGAGGGGCTGGTGCTCGCAAGGGCGTGCAGGTTCGACTCCTGTTCTGGGCACAATTCATGTAGTATACAAGTAGATAGGTCTTAATAGATTATTTGCTAGAATACAAATTCAAAGCTATATACCTGATTGAGTCTATCAATCAGGTATAGTTTTTTATAGACCAATGCTGCGGTAATGAGTTTTTAAAACTGATAGTTAATCAAGTATTTGTTTGCATTGGATTAATAATTTTAAAAGAAAAATTACCAAACCAATCATATTATATAAGCAAAAGTTTAATACACAAAGTGATGAATACATATATTTGGATAGTAAGTTTTGCCCTTGTTTTATTAACTTCTTGTACAGGAGGATCTAAAGCCGATGTAGGCAATAATACAAAGATGAATAAGCAAGCCAATACGGCTAAACCAAGTAAGCAGCACATCAAGACAGCACCCATAGGCTTAAATAAACCAAAAGTGGCCACTGGCGCTATACAAATTGACATTGAAGATGCGTACGCTAAGAAAGGTGAGGAAGTCTGTCTATCGGTTTCCGCAAGGAGCTTCACTTCTATATTAGGGCTTCAGCACAGTATTTTGTTTGATCAAAAGCAACTGAAGTATAAGACTAGTAAAAGTTTCGGCCTACCTGGATTGAGCCTTGGTAGCTTCGGCACCACAAAAGCAGATCAGGGAAGCCTAAATTTTCTATGGTTTGACATGAATGTAAAAGGTGTGACTGTGCCAGACGCAAGCGTATTATATGACCTCTGTTTTGAGGTATTGGCAAAAAAAGGATCTACATGTAAAGTCACAATTGGTGATAAACCACTCAAAATGGAGGTCGTAGGTCCTAATAAAAGTAAGTTAAATTTAGAGAGTAAATCAGGCAAAATTTCTGTCCAGTAATTTGATAACAACTGGTTATCAGTGAATTATTGTTAGATATTTAGAAAAAAAATAATTTTTATTTATTTATTAAAGTCACAAAAACTGATCTTTTTCTAAAACTGGTCTTTTCTAACAATTAGTTTACAAATTTTGTATTTCATTTTCTGAAGATATATTACCACTTCTTTTCATCATATTACCGTTGCCTTGGCGTGCAGCAAAAGACTTCTTAATAAAAGAAGGTTACACGACAATCAACAGCCGTCACACTAATATTTCTCAGGTCTTTAGATTAACCCACAAATGATACATATTTGTAATGCGCAATACAATTTGAATCATTAGGATTCCATGTAATGCGACTATTTTATCACTGTAAACCACACCCATTATGGATCATTTTTTAATCTACATTATCGTATCATCTTTAGTAACATTGGTATCTATCATGTCTGCCTATAAACCCGAAGATGAAGATTTACGATTTGCAGATTATGGATCCAATGAACTAGAGGGTAACTCTATAGAAGGCGCTCCTGTATATACCGAGCAACCTATGAAAACAGAGTTGTCTAGCACGAGAAACTTACGTGTTAGCGCTCACTAATAATGTTAAAAGAAGGAGGGTAATCAAAATACACTAAAAGTGTATTTATCCACTACCAACATTTTACATACATTTATGTATTGCCATTCAAATGTATATATTTGAGGTATCTACAAACTGTATTTACACTAGTAACACACATGAAGCATATTTTTTTATGGTTACTCTCCCTCTTCATTATTACCTCACCACTTCTGCTTTTTGCTCAAAAACCGAGTGCGGTCGTTTTACTCACCGCCAAGAGATCTACTAGCCAATATCCCATAAGCGCTCTGCCGATACCTGACTTTTCTCTGGAGCATGCTGCCTTACTTCCACTACCCATATATAAGCTACCTAAATCTTATACCAAAAAATATATTATACGAGTCCACCAATCTGATACCGCCATTTTTCAAAAGTTCATCAAGGCGCTTCCTACTAGCTTGTATTATCGCCGTGGTGTTGACCATAAAGGGTACGATTATTTTTTGCCGCTAGCATTTGATAAAAAAGATCAAGCAGAGACCTACCTCGCCCAACTAACTAACCCGCTATACAAGCAAGCTGTCATTGTCAAGAACATTCCTAAGAATCAAAAATGCAATTGCTTTAAACGATTTTAAGAGAATTATGAATGATGAATTATGAGTGATGAACGCTTCTTTTACGTGTACAAAAAGTCTCTCATCCCATTAGGATTTAGTTTTTACCTAGCATCTATTTCTCTTTTATCTTTTCCCATTTAACGTTTTGCGGTTTTACATTTTGCGGTTTTGCGGTTCTCTTTTACAATTATTGAAAGAATGAACTTTTCTTAGAATGCATGAGGGATAGAAAGCAATCCCGAGTCATCGGGATGTCCGTGTCTAGCCTAGTGCGCTGCAAGGGACCGAAGCGGACGCGGAGTGCTGTATAGCCCGACACGAAAGGAGCTGATAGAGGTATAGGGAAGGAGGAGGTAGGGAAATTCAGCGTATGGAGTGGCATGCCCAAAGAAGGCTATTGGCGGTTAGCTGTTGGCTGTTGACTGTAAGCAATTGGCTGCTAGCTTTCGGCTGTAAGTGGTTGGCTATTGGTGGTTGAATGTAAACAATTGACTGTAAGCTATTGGCTTTAAGCTGTTAATAGATCGGTTACAGAATAGTGAACCCATACTTCTGGTGTCTTTTGCTTCACCAAATACAGCATTTATAATTCACCATTGAGTCCGCTCCGAAAAGTCACGAAACCACAAAATGACTCTTTTGGCGATATTTTTCATTTTCTCAATCCACTGATGCTCAGGCATCACTGAATTTCGAGAATAAAAAATCTCATCCAAAATAGTTCATTTTTTGCAATCCGCTACCTTCCGGAGTGGACTCA
>CAKZVJ010000154.1 GCA_937923345.1 uncultured Saprospiraceae bacterium | reverse complement strand
TAAAAACATATAAGAGTAGTATATTTATCCATAATTAGAGTGGTAATTTCTCATTTATTGAGTAACTTTACTACTCAATTAGCAAAAGCATGATTGAAACGCTTATATCTAATAAGACACGCATAAAACTATTGTTGAAGTTTTTCCTCAATAGTAAGACGACTTCTTACCTGCGTGGATTGGAGAGCGAGTTTGGCGACTCCTCTAATGCTATTCGATTGGAGCTCAATCGTTTAGAGGAAGCGGACATGCTCAAGTCTTCCCTTAAGGGCAATAAAAAACTATTCACTGCCAACACAGCGCACCCTTTATTCAATGATATCCATAGTCTTATCCTCAAGCATGTTGGTATAGACAAGGTGATCGAAACTGTCATTGAGCGACTAGGAGATCTAGAAGAGGTTTACCTTACTGGCTCTTTTGCAAAAGGGATAGATAGTCAAATCATCGATTTGATATTTGTAGGGGACGTGGAAAAGGAGTACCTCATACAACTAGTAGAAAAAGTAGAAAAGCTGATTAAACGCAAGATCCGCTATTTGATTTATGCCAAGGAAGAACTCAACCCAGTCAATTGGGAGCAATTTGCCACCGAACCCTTATTAATTTGGTCAAAAGAGGTAGATGATGAGTAGTTCGATAGGCACGGCAGAGAACCACCTAGTACGATCAGAAAAAAGGTGGTTCGCAGTATACACTGCATATAAAAGAGAAAAGATTGCAAGCAAAATGCTTCTTAAAAAAGGCATTGATGTTTTTCTCCCCCTCCAGACATTGCACAAGCAATATCAAAGAACCAAAAGAGTAGTAGAACTCCCTTTATTCAATTGTATTTTCTTTGTTAGGATTGATCAGAGCGAATACACTCGTGTGTTAGAAACAGAGCATGTTTTACGATTTATCAAAATTGGAAAAAATCTTCTCTCTATTCCTGAACACGAAATTGAGACCATACGATGCATCATTGGAGCACAGGTAGATATGCAGGTAGAGGTATATCACATGGCAGCTGGTGAATCCATCCAAGTGATCGCAGGGGCTCTCAGTGGATTGGAGGGCAAATTTATCAGACAAGAATCGAAGTATAATTTTTTAGTGGAGCTGGAGATGTTGGGGTATCAAATACGTATGCACGTAAGACCTGAACACCTGCGGCTACGCAATACAATGAAGGCCAAGGTAGCCTTCACATAATAGTAATTCAACTATTAAAAAAGTAATTCTATTCCCTTTTTCGGAGATTAAGTGCTTGCAACTTATCGTCGGCGAAGCCGTATCATTTTGATACAAAATCATATAAAAATGGTAGCTCAAGAGACAATGACACGACCTGCTTTATTCCAATCCATAATCAACGAAATTCAGAATCTAGGTTTCCATATTGTATCTACTGATATGCACAGACCGTGGGGCGGCTTCTTAGTAATAGATGAAGGTCAGACTCAAAAATTTGTGGATACTTTTTTCAAGGATTACGCTTCAGAAATAGAAGTAGGTAGTAGAAAACTAAGTCCAAAAATACTTATGGTCGAACCAGAGAAAAAATTAAGCTGGCAATACCATCATAGACGCAGTGAGATTTGGAAGGTCATCAAAAATAGAGCGGGGGTGATCATTAGTGACACAGACCAGCAAGGTAATGTGCAAGTCAAAGAAAAAGATGATGTCATCAAACTAAAAAAGGGTGAACGGCACCGTCTAGTGGGACTCGATCAGTGGGGCATAATCGCTGAGATCTGGCAACACACCGATCCCAATAATCCATCCAATGAGGAGGACATAGTTAGAGTGCAAGATGATTTTGGCAGGTAGTATAAAGTTGTTTTGGGTGTGCCCTGTACATTCACGGAAAAGGTGAATGCACAGGTCGGGCTATACAGAACTCCGCGTTCGCTTCGGTCTTGACAGAAAAGTCAAGACTGGCTTTTGGAAAAGCCATTCTTACTATCCCTCACACAAAAGTTTTTATTTATAGGGATGAATATGATCTATCATTCGAGAAACAAACAAAAGGAACATGTACACTATGCAATTCTATTCTCTGATAGAGAAATACGGACTAGCGCTGTGCAGGAGGGGCGACAAAGGAGCCAGACCCCTAGGGGCCGAACGAAGAGTGAGCTCCGAAACATAGCGACCCTGACCGAATGGTGCAAAGCAATGCTGGTCCAGTGGATCAGCATAATGAGAGCACCACAGCAAACATGCTGTGGGTAGGGTAGGCCCCTTAACATAAAATCAAAACCTAAAATGGCGGAGAAAGAATCCCACGTAAGGAGTATACTGAAAGGACTGAGTTGGAGGTTTGTGGCTACGGGAACATTGATCGCCTTGGCTTATTTTAAAACTGGGGATATCACCTTCGCCCTGGAATTAGGAGCCATAGAATTTATCATTAAATTTTTGCTGTATTATCTGCACGAGCGCGCTTGGCAACTCGTGCCGAGAGGAGGGATAAGAAAATTGTTCAAGCTGAAATCAAACAACAAATAATGCCGACAGACAATAATATACATCCTATTTTTGAACGTCTACTGAGTAGAGAGGATAAAGAAAAAAGGCTTGGACAAAGGGCAAAAGTGCTTTGGTTGACGGGACTATCAGGGTCGGGAAAATCTACTATTGCGCAAGATTTAGAGCGGCAGCTATACAATGCTGGCTACTTTCCTCAAGTCCTCGATGGAGATAATATAAGGGTAGGCATCAACAATAATTTGGGTTTTAGTATTGAGGATAGAACCGAAAATATCCGCAGAATAGCTGAGGTAGCCAAATTATACCTTAATTCGGGTATAATAACGCTGTGTTCCTTCATTTCTCCTACCAAAGAAATACGTAACTTTGCACGATCCATCATAGGCCCTGAAAACTTCATAGAAGTTTTCATCAATACGCCACTAGAGGTTTGTGAGGCCAGAGATGTGAAAGGTCTGTATAAGAAAGCAAGGGCAGGTGAAATCAAAGGCTTCACAGGAATAGATTCTCCATACGAAGCACCGAAAAACCCAGATATAGAAATATTAACCGCTGATAAGACTGTTGAAGAGTCGAGTCAACAAATATTGGATCAATTAAATCCATTGATAAAACTTGGATAAACAATAAAAAGTAATGAATTATCAACTAAATCATTTAAAAGAATTAGAGTCAGAATCGATTTTCATTCTTAGAGAAGTAGCCGCTCAATTTGAGAATCCAGTGCTCATGTTTTCTGGAGGTAAGGATTCTATCCTGATGGCGTACTTAGCGCAAAAAGCATTTTACCCAGCACGGATTCCATTTCCATTTTTACACGTTGATACTGGGCACAACTTTCCAGAGACTATTCAATTTAGAGATGACCTCGTAGAGAAAATGGGGGCGAGACTCATAGTCGGTTCTGTCGAAGAGGCTATCAAGAATGGAATGGTAACAGAAGAAACTGGAGTCAATGCTAGTAGAAATGGTTTGCAGACGGCAGTGCTATTAGACGAATTGGAAAAAGGAAAATTTGATGCTGCCTTAGGTGGTGCTAGAAGGGATGAGGAAAAGGCGAGAGCCAAAGAAAGATTCTTTTCTCATAGAGATGAATTTGGTCAGTGGGATCCAAAAAACCAGAGACCAGAATTGTGGAATCTTTTCAATGGTAAAAAGAAGTATGGTGAGCACTTCAGAGTATTCCCTATTTCTAATTGGACAGAACTAGATGTGTGGCAATACTTAGCGATGGAAGAAGTTCCATTACCGAATTTATATTTTGCACATAAGCGAAAAGTTTTCGAAAGAGATGGTGTTCTCTTAGCTGATACACCAATCATAGAAAAAAAGCCAAACGAAGTCGTAAAAGAAATGATGGTAAGGTGTAGAACGATCGGAGATATGACTTGTACAGGAGTATGGACATCTGACGCGGATACCATTCCTAAGATCATAGAAGAAGTGGCCACTACCAGAATGACGGAAAGAGGTGGTCGTACGGATGATAAGCGTAGTGAGACAAGTATGGAGGATAGAAAGAAGAAGGGGTATTTTTAGAGGATGTTTAACTGGTTAATTGTTTAATCGTTTATTTTAAGAGTTGTTTATTAGTGAATCTTATATAAAATGCATACTTACTCTTTTGAGAAATTAGATGTTTGGCAGAGAAGCCGAGAATTAACTAAAATGGTATATAAGCTAACACAAGCATTTCCTACATCCGAAAAATTTGGCTTAGTATCACAGTTGCAAAGAGCTTGTATTTCTGTGAGTTCAAATATTGCTGAAGGAACTGCCAGAAAATCCTACAAAGAAAAAGCAAGATTTACAGAAATAGCATATGGGTCTCTAATGGAAGTATTAAATCAGCTTATATTATCAAGTGACTTGAGTTTTATAACGGTCGAGCAAGAAACAGAAGGTAGATTACTTATTGACGAAATTGGGAATAAATTAAATAGATTACGTCAAAGCCAGTTAAACAAAATTTAACAGTTAAACAATTAAACAAAACTGCAGGGTTCGAGTGAAGATTCAGATCCTTATGATAGAAAAAATTAAATAAAAAAGAATGGATTCAATAAACAACTCCGAGCTACTTCGATTCACAACCGCAGGAAGTGTAGATGATGGAAAATCTACTTTAATTGGGAGACTACTATATGATAGTAAGTCCATATTTCAAGATCAAATGGAAGCTATTGAAGCGAGTAGTTTGAGAAGAGGAGAAAGTGAGGTAAATCTAGCGCTTCTTACGGATGGTTTGAAATCAGAGCGTGAGCAAGGAATTACGATTGATGTAGCTTATAGATATTTTTCGACACCGAAAAGAAAGTTTATCATCGCGGATACACCGGGTCATATTCAGTATACAAGAAATATGGTCACTGGTGCGTCGACTGCGAATGTAGCATTGGTACTTATAGATGCTAGACATGGTGTTGTAGAGCAAACAAAGAGACATTCGATCATAGCATCATTATTACAGATACCGCACCTTGTAGTATGTGTGAACAAGATGGACTTAGTTGATTTTAGTGAAGAAGTTTACGAAACGATTAAAGAGTCTTTTGAAAGCTTTGCTTCTAAATTAGATATTAAGGATGTACACTTTATTCCTATGTCAGCTTTGCTAGGAGATAATGTAGTGGACAAGTCTGAAAACATGGATTGGTATGGAGGATCTACTTTACTCTACTATCTAGAGAATGTACATATTGGTAGTGATTACAATTTCATCGATTGCAGATTTCCTGTACAGTATGTAATCCGTCCTAATACGGACGAATATCATGACTACAGAGGTTATGCGGGCAGAATAGCTGGTGGAGTATTTAGAAAAGGTGATGAGGTGCTTTTATTGCCTTCAGGATTTACCTCTAAGATTAAGAAAATTGACTCTTACGATGGAGAATTAGAAGAAGCACATCCTCCTATGTCAGTAACCCTTTTGCTTGAAGATGATGTAGATGTAAGCAGAGG
>CAKZVJ010000153.1 GCA_937923345.1 uncultured Saprospiraceae bacterium | reverse complement strand
AAGTGTTCATTTACTTTGATAAAATCTCCAGGTTTAAAACTATTAATCATACGGAGCATAATCCCCGCTAGTCCATTCCCAATCAATGTTGCTGAGCTAAGTGCCAACACAGCCGAAATAACAATACCTAGAAAGTTTGCTATCTGCCCTTTTGTTTCTACACTCATCGGCAATGATAAAATAACCGCAATAGCTCCAGATATAGCAATCAAAAACAATATTATTGACCGCACAAGCCCCAAATCAGATTTACCGGCTGCTTGTCTATCCAAAAAAAGCTTCGCTGCATAATATATAGACCCAAATAGCAATAGAGTGAGAAAAGTGCTATTTATATTTTCAAGCCAAAAATCTATTACCGAATCCATATTTTGTAGTTTATTCTTAACAACTTATACATACTCCAAAATGCAATATAATTGTTCTTACGAAAATGCTTTCGCTTTGTGCTGAATTTTTAGTATATTGGTAATACACTTACGTGATACACTTCTCAGATTTTTAGAATGCCCTTAAACCGACTATCGTTGAGCATAAAATCTCAGATATGGATCAAGAACTTCAGGATCTTATTATTACCCTAAAAAAGCAGAACGCTAATGCTGTTTTTGAGCTATTAAAGGCTCAAAAGAGGATGACAGACCTGGAATCTAAGGTGAGCAAACTAGAAGAGGCCGTCCAACTTTTGTTGGCAGTCAAGGAAAAACAAATTCAAGAATCAAGCCGTCTGACCATCGAAAAATTGAACCACATAAAAAATTCCTTGGAGTAACACGGACATTATTTACAGTTGTTCTTCATCTGCGTATTTGATATGCTCCCTATATCCAGCAAATGGGGCCTTCAACAAATAGCCTACCTTATCCACATTTTCCTTTTCCATATAGGTATCTAGTCCGTAGACTAGTTTACTATTATCCACCTTCTGAAAGGTGCGAAAAATCTTATCCCAAATAGAAAATATGTTCCCATAATTGCTATCCGAATAGGGCTGTCTGTAGTGATGATGTACCCGATGCATATCAGGGGTTACGAACAACCAAGACAAACCTGTATCCAACCACTTCGGCATACTAATGTTGGAATGATTGAATTGTGACAAAGTTACTGACATGGCTTGATATAATAAGACCATCCAAACTGGCGCCCCCACTATCACTACCGCCGCTAGCGTAAATAAAAATCGAATAACGCTTTCTCCAGGATGATGTCGATTAGCACTAGAGGCATCTAAATGCATATCTGTATGATGAATAAGATGAAACTGCCACATCCATTTCACATGATGCTCCGTCCAATGGGCTAACCAAGCTCCAAAAAAGTCCAAAAGCATCACCCCTAAAATGGTAAACAATATTAAATTCATTGGCACTAGCTGGATAATGCCGATTTGGTTTGTATCTGCATAATTGGATGCGGATATCAATATGAAAGCAAAGACAAAATTGACTAAGATCGTGGTGAACGTAAAGAACAAATTGAGTCCTACATGCTTTACTTTATTATTCTTAAATTGAAAAAAAGGTGCTACGTTTTCTATCAATAAAAAAATAGATAAGCCACCAAACAAAATTATTGTTCGATGGAGGGAGGATATATTATCAAAGTATTCAATAATGGCTTCCATGTATTAAAATTTCTAATTTCTAAATAAATACTGATTTACTCTAGTCTTCAAAAACAGGTGGTCTTTTTTGCATACTCGCCCCCATAGCCTCCATGAGGTCGTTTGAGTAAATCATTCCTGCGTTCCAAATTTTGATATATTCTAAACCTTCTTTCACACTGTGTTCTTGCGAATAGGCCAATACCTTTTTAGTACCTCTAACCACAACAGGAGATTTTCCAGCAATTTGTGCCGCAATGCTCCGTGCTTTTTTATATAATTCTTCTTGATTTTCTAAAGCATCGTTGCATAAACCGACTCTCATAGCTTCATCCCCCATCATTTTACGCCCCGTATAGGCAAGCTCTGCTACAATACCAGGTGCGATTTTTTTAGGTAATCTTTGAAGTGTTCCCATATCTGCGACCAATCCCATATCAACTTCTTTGATACAAAAGTAGGCATCTGTAGTACAGTATATCATATCACAGGCTGATATCAAATCTACTCCCGCTCCGACACAAGCTCCATGCACAGCAGCAATTACTGGTTTCGAACAGTCCGCCACAGCGGTGATACTGTCTTGTAATCGCTGCAGGTCCTGGCTAAATTTTTCTCTCTTTCTGGCCTCACATGATCCTTGATAAGATTGTGAAATTTCCATCAATGCGCCCAAATCCATTCCAGCACAAAAATGTTTCCCTTCACCTTTTATGATGATTACTCTTACTGTAGGCTCTACACTCAGTGTAAAAAATATTTCTTTCAATTCATTCCACCCAACATTATTGATAGAATTTGCTTTATCCACTCTATTGATACTTACCGTAGCTATCTTGTTATCTATTTCTACCGTAAAAGAAGTATATGACATATAAATTTTTTCTCGAAGATAAGATTTTATAATAATTATAAATTATACATTATGGGTGTTCAAAAAAAAGAAAACATATGCTGTTCATAAAATAAAGGACAGACTACACAATGAATCTTTTAATAATGTTTACATTTCCTCAGTCCTCTGATATTCCGGTACGCCATCATGTATCGAATAGCCTCGCCATTATATTAACGCACAGATATTACTGAATGTCAAAAATAAAAATCTCAACCAAAACGCCCTATATTTTAGATTTAGTGACTATTCTCATATTGTACAGTTAAATTTTAATATTCTGTTTGCCACTGATTCCCCATTGTTTATAAGTTTTGCCATTTTGCAATAAAGTTTTTCCTAATTAACTAATTTTGATAGCTGTTCTTTCACGTTCTTTTTTCCCGTAAAAAAGAACCAAAAACCTCTCGACTGTAAACCTGCCTGACTGCGTCACGCAGGCAGGGATTCTTAACGCTTACAACACTAAATCTTTAAAGGTCGATTCTTATTCTAGTTTAGTAATTTTACTCTTATTTAAAATCAAAAATGCAACCCATATACCCCTTAATAATCTCAATATTTTAATCGAGAGTCTTGAAGTATTTT
>CAKZVJ010000152.1 GCA_937923345.1 uncultured Saprospiraceae bacterium | reverse complement strand
AGAATCACCCTGTTTTTAAAGCAATAATATTAAAATGGGCCTAATCATTTAGAGATTTTAAGATGTAAAAAATTTATTCTCAGCGAAATATGATATTTCTGAACATCCCCAAATAATGCTCTTAATGCACAATCAACTTTTGATAGTAGATCTCGTCCGCTATGACGGTATGCAATATATAGGCTCCCGATGGCAAGTGGCTCAAATCTAGCGCAATGCCCTCTTGGCTCACCGCTCCCTTAGCAAAGGAAACTGGTACGCCTTGGGTATTGTATATCTCAATGGTACCAAGCTGTTGTATCGACTGCGCATCCAACTGAATAAGGACGTGCCCATCAGACGGGTTGGGGTATACACTGAGCGACTTGGCTGCTGGAGAAAAGACAGCAGTGGGGTTGAATAAAAAGCAATCTTCTTGGGTGCAGCCATTGGCGTCCGTGATGGTCACACAATACTCTGTCCCCACAATCGGATCGACGATAACAGAAGAGTCAACGCCGACATTCCAATCGTAAGTGTACGGTGGTAGTCCTCCTGTACCTTGCGCCTGCACGTTGCCAGCGGCGTTGATAAACATATCTGGGTCGATAGCTGCTGGTTCACTGATAACGAAAGTTACCGTCTGCGAACATCCGGCGGCGTCACTGACCACGACATCATATACTCCAGCTGCAAGATTCTCGAGAGTAGGTCCAGCTGGAAAGTAGCTATAAGGTGGCGTGCCTCCAGCAACTACAATAGACGCGGAACCATCATCACCCCCTGGGCATGAAACACTGGTAACTTGCTGATCAACAAAAAGTGCACCCGTCAAACTGATCGTAATCTCATCCGTAGTAGATGCCCCAGTATTCGTATCCGTGATGGTTAACTCATAAGTCCCTGGGCACTGAATCGAAATGCGCGGTGAGGTTTCATTATTATTTAAGCAGCCATCAGTCGTCGTCCATGATACTTCAAAACCCTCTAAGATATCGCTGCAAAAATCCGGGCCTATCTCCAATGAAGGAGATGTAGGAAAGGCACAAGTAAAATCTAGATCTGGGCCTAAATCAAAAACAAGTGGATCGACGTTGCTTTGATCCTCGACTTCTACCTCCACGATTACCTTGAGTAAGACGCAGCTATCTTGTGGATCAACATTATTGAATACATAAGTACCAGAGACTTCTGCAGTAGCCATAGGGAATGTCCCGATGTTGAGTCCTGCTTGCGGCTCCCAGCCTCCCATACAAGGGATATTTAAATAGGCATCGGCTGATAGCTCACAACCATCCAATACAATACTACCTGTACAGGATGATATAGGTGACGATGTTAATACTGCGTCTGCTCTAAATGCTGTTTTTGTTTCTTTAGTGGTACAACCATTTTCTAGATTAGTGATCGTGAGACTATACTCTCCTTCCATATCTAGATTGATGCGATCTAAGGTAGGATCCGTCAAAATATTTCCCTCTGTTGACTCCCAGAGGTAGCTCACTTGGGTGCTGTCTAAATTCGTAACGGAAGAAATACTAATAGTATCCGCAGCACAAGTCAAGACTGGCGTGGTGATAAACAGTTCTGGCTCTTCAATATCTTCATCAACTAAGAGAGCAAAAGTAGTAACACATCCATTTGCAGGATCCGTAGCCTCTAAGATATAAACTCCTCCCGCTCCAACGGCAATGTCTTCAAAGGTAGGATCTGAAAGAATGACACCATCTTGGGTCGTCCACTCCAAGTCAAAACCTGGGGAAGCCAGCGTGGCATTGATTAAGACTTCCATATTGGAGCAAGTTATTATACCTGAAGGTTCTGCAGATATCTCAGGAGTATTACCCTCATCAAAGAAAACTCGAACCGTATCTGACACAGACTCATTAGTAGTCTTATCGGTCACCGTGAGAATATAATCGCCAGATTCAGCCGTCTCTAGCTTAATAGCATCCGATAGAATGCCTCCAAGACCAGCCCACTCATAACATATATTCGGGCCTACGGAAGTGTTCGGACCTCCAAGTGTAACAGTAGCAACATCGCAGGTGATGGTCTGATCTGGCCCTGCATCTGCGACAAGCATAAGATCAAAATTGACAGTATATATCAGGGTGGTTATACATCCATTTTGTGGATTCGTAACAAAGCAGGTATAGACATCAGACTGATTTACTTCTACAGAAGGATTAGTGCTCGTAAAACCCGTATTTTGTCCTACCCACTCATAGGTGCAACTGATGCACTGGTTGATAAAATCATCAGCGTTGAGCGTGATGACAGCATCATTGGTATCTATCGTAGGAACCGTAATTGTTTCTTGGCCTTCGGTGTCTATGGCTACTTCTACAGATGCTGCACTAGAACAACCGTTAAGCGTATTAGTAATTGTCACCGTGTATATGCCAGGCTCATCCACTACAATGGTGGGCTCGGTGGATATGACATTTCCACTCACTCCTTCCCATACATAGTCCGCCATACTTTCAGATACATTAGATGCAGAGGCCATCAAAGTCACCTGCGGTGTGGCGCAAGTAATCACTTGAGGAGTTGAAACGGTAAGGTTGGGTGCTTCGACATCTTCGGATACTACGACTAGGTCAATTGTCATTTCTCCGCTGTTGCTATCCGACACGGTGAGTTGATATTGACCAGGCTCACTCACTTGTAGGGTAATCGAATTGCCTATCACTAACCCTTGTTCGTCTACCCAAGTGTATGATATATTGGGTCCTTGTGAAGAGGCTTGAGACCCTATGATCACTTCGCTTATCTCGCAAGTCAAGGTTTGATCAGGGCCTGCATTGGCGATGAGGTTGCTGATGAAATTGACCGCGGCGACTATAGTAGTAACACAGCCCGTCTCTGGAAAAGTAATAAAACAAGTATAGATGTCTGATTGAGAAACAGTAGCTGTAGGACCGTTGCTCATAAAGCCAGTATTTTGACCTACCCACTGATAAGTACAATTACCACAGAAGTTAACAAAGTCATTTGCATTCAAAACTACGGCGGTTTGATCGGTATTGATATTAGGTATATTTATATCCTCTTCGCCTTCTCGATCGGAGGTTACTTCTACAGAGGCGCTGGACGTACAGCCATTATTATTGTCCGTCACTGTAAGTGTGTACAGGCCAGCTTGATCTACAAAAATGGTAGGCTGATTTGGATTGGAAGTAATATTTCCATTGACGCTTGTCCATTGATAAGAGACATTGGTAGCACTTGATATTCCATCAAGCGCAACTACATTAACATTACATGTTAGTTCCTCTGGTGTCGCGATAGATGCATCAGGACTATCCATGTCCGCTGATATGACCACTGTATCTGTTGCCGTTTCCCCCGTACTATTATTCGTAATCGTCACTGTATATTGGCCAGGAGTATTCACGGTAATAAATGCACCTGTCCCTGCTATATTTCCCGCGGGACCTATCCATTGGTAAGAAAATTCTGACCCAGTAGGATTAGAACTACTTCCTAATAAAGCAGTTGGATTGGCACAGGTCAGGATTTGAGCTGGGCCCGCATCCGCAGTAAGCGTACTGGCTGAGACGGTGTATATAAATCTATTCACACATGAAGGGTTTCCAAACTCTTCTAGAAAAGTATAGTCCCCCGGTGCAGTGATAGTGGCTACTGGAAAATTATTTACCTGTAGTCCGTTTTGAGCCTCCCAGCGATACGTAGCATTCGTATTGGTCATATTAAGACTAGGGTCTATCTCGATCGGGAAGGTGCTAACCGTGCCAAAAAATATATTTGTAATAGTACTTTCAGTATCTTCAAGAACCGATACTGATGCTATTGCAGAACAGCCATTATTCGAGTTGGTAAGGGTGAGTGTATATGTCCCACTCATGTTGACTTCTATGCTCTGACTGTTGGAAATTACTAATCCATTGGGCCCTAACCACTCAAAATTTGCAGTGGTGAGATTGTCAAATAAGATAGCCTCGAGGATTGAAGTTGGAGTATCACAAGTCAAAATAGCAGGCTCGGAGATTTGAAAGTTGGGCATTGCAAAATCTTCTTCTACGATGACGATGTCTGTAGCATTTTCGCCACTATTACTATCGGATACACTTAGCTGATATTGGCCAGAACTAGAAACTACTGCCGTCAGCGCATTACTAACTACATTGCCGAACTCGTCGACCCATTCGTATGAAATGCCAGGTCCTTGCGAAGAGTTCTGCGTACCCAGTGTCACTTCAGTGACCAGGCAAGTTAGCTCTTGATCAGGTCCTGCATCGGCAACTAAGTTAATCACAAAGTTGACGGTGTATATCAAGGTGGTGACACAGCCATTCTCTGGATGTGTGACAAAGCAGGTATAGATATCAGATTGAGTAACGGCTACCGTAGGCATGCTACTCGAGAAGCCACTGTTCTGCCCTACCCATTGGTAGCTGCAGTTGGTACAGTTGTTTACAAATTCATTCGCGTCCAGTGCAGCTGTAGTTTGAGCTGTATTGATAGTAGGTACATTTATCGTTTCCTCCCCTTCTTGATCAGGAACTACCTCTATAGAGGTGGTGCTTGTACAGCCATTGCTGTTACTTGTCACCACAAGCTCATATAAACCACCTTCGTCAACACTTATTGTTGATTGAAAAGGATTGGACAAGATGTTTCCATTAGGCGTAGACCAAGCAAAAGAGACATTAGGTGAATTGGACACTCCGAAAAGTGAGAGTACATTATTATCGCAGGTCAGTTCATCTGTGGAGTTGACACTCACCGATGGGACTTCAAAATCCCCAGAGACCCAAACCATGTCTGTTGCTGTTTCTCCAGTATTGGTATTTGATATCATCAAGGTATATTGTCCTGCCAGATCTACCGTGACAAAAGCTTGCGTGCCGATGATATTTCCATTTTGGTCCGACCACACATAAGAGAATTCAGTTCCTCCAGGATTGGAAGCACTCCCAAGTGAAACCGTAGGTATATTACAATTAAGCAATTGATCAGGCCCCGCGTCTGCTGTCAAGGTACTAGCCTGGACAGTATAGATAAATTGGTTCACACAAGAAGGATGCCCTAGGTCTTCTAGGAAGGTATACACTCCAGCTTGTGAGATGGTAGCAATCGGAAAATTAAGTACTTGTAGTCCATTTTGTGCTTGCCAGCTATAGGTAGCATTTGGATTGGTGATATTATTCGACGGATTTATCTCAAATGGAAAAGATGACACTATTCCTGAATCAATTTGAGTTATGGTGCTTTCGGTATCTTCAAGCACACTTACAGATTGTTCTACTGAACAACCATTATTGGTATCTGACACGATCAAGGTATATACTCCAGCTTCATTAATTTCTATATTTTGACTGACAGACAGGACCAGTCCATTGGGCCCAAACCATTCAAAAGCTGCAGAAATATTATTGTTTGTTAGTAAGCCTTCTAAAGTTATGCTGGGATTATCACAAGTCAAAACACCTTGATTGGGCAATACTTCAAATTCGGGAATTTCAAAATTGCCAAATACCTCTAAGGTATCTAAGATACTACAGTTTGTTATAGGATCAGTCAGTTCTACCACATAAGAACCGGGCGCTCCGACATCTATGGTGCTTTGGGCTGGATCAGAAAAAATATCCCCATCTGGGGTCGTCCATAATATATCTAGTTGATCAAGCGAGTCTGCAGATACTGTTAGGTTGACAGAGGGAGTGATACAGTTAAGTTCCCCTGTGCTGCTTACACTTACATTATCTATTTTTGCAAAGTCAAAGTCAACCGTCACAAAGGCCTCTTGATAGCAGACATCGGTAAAAGCGGTCAGGAAGCCATAAACAATATTGACCTGGCCAGAGTCTTGAAATGGAAAGATGTCACTTATTATGTCCGCTGTCAATACGAGGTCGTTGATTCGTCCAGTAGTGGCTACGATAGATTGATATAGGTTTATTCTCTCTCCATTAAAATCTTCTATCTGCCATTGTTCGACAACGGGAATGGAACCATCAATGGTCCCTCCTAATATATTCACTTCATCGTTATCGCAATCAAGAACTCCATTACTCATATCAGAAAACTCTGCAAATGTCACATTGCTGGCATTCCCAACTTCTAAAGTTGTACTGGTACAAACTCCACAACAAGAACTATTATTAACAATTTGCACTTCATAGGTTCCTGCACTAGGAAAGAAACTGGCATCTAAGGAGCCTCTTACAACATTCGGGGATAGTACTTCCCCCTGCGTACTTGCCAGTAGATTTCCAGAAAGGTCTAACCAATTAAAGGTAAGATCTGTTCCTGCATTACTAGTCACATCTACGATGGCTCCAGAGCCTGGTGTATTGCTGAAAGAACCTGGATTCAAAACATCTGTACATAATTGGTTGGGACCAGAGGAAACGATTTGAATTTCAGAGTCAGTACCGGAAAGTACTTCTATTTTATAATCGCATACCCCTCCACCAAAACTATCTACCATAAGATAATAAGAGTTGCCTGGAATTAAGTTATTTGCGGTGAGAATTATTCCTGTATTAAACAGTCCCCCAGAACCTACGCTTCCAACACAATCTAAGGTTGTAAATGTAGAGTCACAATCTGTTTCTACAATCGCAAATTGTAAACCTAACATATTACCGTCACTATTAACCGTACAATTACTTGTGCGAACAACTAAACTAACTCCATTCGTTTGGGCGGTAAAACCAATCCAATGATTAAATGACGTCCCTGTACCTCCTCCACAAAATCCTAAGGAAGGAATAAATACATCGTTTGTATAACCGTCAGAGTTGGATTCAAATCCGTCCAAGGCACACAAGGATACGATTGGGGTATTTACGCAATCATCATCCACGATCTTCATTCCACAAGGTGAGCACTGATTTATCCAAACACCTTGCGCATTGAAAAATCCACAAGCTGGATCGCCCATAGATAAGGGTGGTAATAATTCATACACCTCGCAGTCGCTATTTTGAGCCGTAAGTACGGACATGAAACAGGACAAAATGAAAGTAAAAAGGAATAGGCTAGAAGTTTTCATAATTTAAAGTTTTGTTGATGTATAGATAGACTGATTGCTTTTCAAAAATATCAAATGCCGTCTAGAACTTTCTTTTGCCAACTTGACAAAACGCTTCTGCGAAAAACCAGGAGTGTGACCACTAATTACATTTGCGTATTTATATACAAACTTATTTCAATGTATAGATTCCGAAAGATCAATAACTCGACAATTGACTCAAGTCTATGTTAAATATACAAACCAATGCTCTTACGTCAAAACGAATAATACGCTGCACCATGCACAATAGTCGAGATTAGGAGGTTTTGGGCATGCCCCCATAGCTGAAAAACCAGGCTACCACCTCCCCCATTTTAGCTATAGGGTCGCGCTATTTCGGGGTCCGCCATTCGGCTCCCGTCCTACGGACAGTCTGCTAAGGCAGCCTCCCTGTCTATCGCTCATGCGGGGAGAGGAATACTTCAAAACAATTTCTTTATATTTACATGAGACATAGTCAAATCAACAAAATAAAAACATGAAAGTCATTCTACCAATCATCGCTTTTCTTTTTACCCATTGTTTATTCCTAAATGTAGCATATAGCCAAGAGGATGCAGATAGTGTTAAAGTAAAGCAAGACACCCAAATAGATACTATACATACATTGGCGAAAAATCCTCCCAGGTCAAACAATTCAGTTGCGAAGGAAGTATTTGTGATAGTAGAAAAAATGCCTCGCTTTCCTGGTTGTAATGAAAGCGAGAATGAGAAAGACCTTAAGTGTTCGCAAAAACTATTAGAGCAGTATATTTCTGAACATTTAGTCTACCCCAATTTAGCGATAGATGAGAAGGTAGAAGGAACTGTCATTGTTCAGTTTATAGTCTCAAAATCTGGTGAATTATTAAATCTAAAATGCATTAGAGATATAGGAGCTGGATGTGGAGAAGAGGCCATACGCTTAGTCCGTTCTATGCCTGATTGGATACCAGGATCACAAAGAGGAACAAGTGTGGAAGTAAGATATAACTTACCCATTAACTTTAAATTGAGTAGACAAATTAAGTCCAAGAGAAAGAGGAATTAAAGTAAATCGTATCTTAAACAAAAAAGCCTATTCTAATACGTCTAATCTAAGCGCACACTATGAATGCCTATCTTTTTTATAGAAAATTGGATACTCTACTAATGAGTATTGGTATTGTTCTAATGATCATTGAAATAGCATTTCAGAATTTTGAAGCCAAAACCACATTTCTTTATATATCTATTGGATGCACACTTATCGCATGGCTTCCCAATGTATATCGTCTTTTTCTTGAGTGCAAGAATAGAAAAAATAAGCAAATTATTATGCCTATATATTTTTCCAAAAGCGATAAAAAAAATTGATTACATCTTGCTTTATTATCTGCAGTTATTTTGTTTTTGTTGAACTATTGGGCAGTATACCAGAATCATTTAAAGGCTTGTATCTATTTGCATGTATCATCTGTTTGGTGATGATAATCCCAAAAATTAAAGACGGGAGTACGAATTTTGGACACATAGAGTTATCGGACCATTCCATCTTTATCTGTGATATAATTTATAAACATGGAGCAAAACTCAACTTTCCAGATGATTCACATTCTATTGAAGTTCACAAAAATGGTTTAAGGATTAAGCAAGCACCTGCTTTTCATAAAGGCAACTTCCTGCTTACACCTATCCTTGGTAAAAAGCAGGATTATGACATCTCCTTAGACACTCTTCGAGAAAACGATCAAGCTATACTAAAAGAGTTCCTCCATAAAGAAGGTCTCACAAATAATGCCTCTCTTTCATTCAATCTTTTTTTGACTTAGCTAAGCCTAGATATAATAAGACCCTATCACATAGTGAAAATCAAAGCAAGCCTATTTAACTAGGCCCAGCTCTTTCTTTCTTATTGGTAACAACTTCGCTACATCTAATACATCGTCTTTTTGAATACTTTCATCTACCGTCAGTAAAACATATTTTCTGCCGCGCACTTTGAATAAAATTTCTTGACCCATTTTTAGGGATACGCCACTCATAGAATTTGGAGAAAGATTTGGATTCATGACGGTCGGGATGATTAAAGGGATAGATTGGTCACTACTATTCTGTAATTTGAAATTTACTATTTTATTTGAGTTGACAGTTATCGACTTCCCACTTTTAGTAGACTGAATTTTTACACTCTCCGGTGTATCATTTCTATTTTTAAGAACTAACTTAGCGCTTGACTCAACCATTACAGTTTCTTTACCCAATGGCCCCAAACCAAAGCTTCGGAGTCGCTTATCAGTACCTTTATCAAATACAAGCACCTCAATGTTTTTCGTCCCCTTATTTTTGAGCTGCACATCAGTAACGTTAAAATCTGAATAGTTAAACTCAACAGATTCACCAGCAGGTATGTCCACTACAGACTGTGCATTTAGGCGAAGGCTAAAAAAAAGAATAGCTGTGCACAAAGAAATATATTTCATCGATTTGATTTTTAAAGTGAATAAGGAGGCATAACTTCTCAATGCAAAAGCTCTAGGAATTGTTTAAAAAAAGGAATAATCAGGCAGTAAATTTCTTGTAGTTGCTCTTTGCAAATAGAGTATTTTAAAAAAATCAAATTTTTCTCAATTATTTATCTTTTATCCAAAACGCCCATAAACATTGACTATACCCGTATACAAACGTTTACAAACGAAACTAAACGGATATTAAACGACTACGACTTGGATGTTGCCGCATCTTTGCATCGTCGATTGATCAAACGATGTTTTTATTAAATCAAATTATTCAATTTTAAAAAAATCAAGTCATGAGAAATATTAGTAATCAAGTACAACTTATTGGAAGATTAGGCGCAGCACCTGAAATGATCACCTTAGAAAATGGTAGTCAGCTTACCAAAATTTCGCTCGCCACCAAAGAAGTATACAAGAACGCAAAAGGAGAAAAAGTAATCGATACCCAATGGCACCGCCTTATCGCATGGGGTAAGCTCGCAGAGAATATGAGCACCTACCTAGAGAAGGGACAAGAGACCGCTATCAGCGGCAAGATTACTTACAAGAGTTATGTCAACAAGGAAGGCAATACCATCAACTATACTGAAATCGTCGTCAATGAGTTTATGATGGTGGGTACTAAACGTAGAGAGACTCAAGAGAAGAAAGCTGCCTAAAAGAATTAGTGTTTCATATCATTGTTAAGTGTTTAAACAGCCGCCTGCTAGGGCGGCTGTTTTTATTTTCTATGCAAAGCAACTAATCGTCTCCCAGTTCCTTT
This sequence comes from uncultured Saprospiraceae bacterium, assembly GCA_937923345.1. Lineage (GTDB taxonomy): Bacteria > Bacteroidota > Bacteroidia > Chitinophagales > Saprospiraceae > JALZVN01. The sequence continues at coordinate 2,750 of CAKZVJ010000152.1, read as the reverse complement.
ACAATCATACTGTGTACATCAGCAAAGTGCGCTTTGGTCATTTTTGAACCAGACTTTTTAGATCTCTTTGTTTTAGCCATAATGGACTCTAGCGTTTGCCTCGCTAATGCTCTAGCATCAGAGTTGCCTGTGTAGTCTTCTTTGATCATAGAGATCATTTTTTGAACATATCTTCTTTGTAAGCCTCGTTGATAAACATCAGGATTAGAGTAAGAAAAAATCATATCTTTTGAATCATCAAATAGATTTGACAAGGTGTAAGTATTGTTTCCAAGCAAGGACTCATTATCTGCCAAGCGATCCATTCGGTCATTGTTAAACAAAATATTAATCGTATAATTATGAAGTCCTCCTATTCGCTCTATATTCCCATCAGGCTCTATTCTTCTAAGGATGTTTTGGTCGATTAACCAATTTGGCGTATTGAAGAGTTGCGAATTCAAAAATTGCATAGCGCGTTTTTGCTTCGTAATGTCATTGGGCGCATAGGTTTGTTCATTCTGATCAAAGGTTTTGTATACTTCTTTCACTCCACCTATATTACCAACTACATGGCCAATATATCTTCTAAACTGGCCGATCACATTACCGTATAGCTCCTCTAGATTTTCAAATTCTTTTGCTTCTTCACCAGTCCACTCGATTAGGTTAGGAACGATGCGTTTGAGATTTTTGATTCCATATTCACTTGCTAGCATAGAGTCATCTCCCAAATCTTCTGTCTGAGAAGTATGATCAAGCGGTAATCCTCTCTGCCGTCCAAATCTATACAAGGGATCTCCTGCCTTCTCCTTTATCATTGTATTAAGGATTGTTCTTTCCGAATCGGTACTCTCTCCTTCAAAATGTTTGTATCCAAAAATAATGGACCACTTATCATACTCTCCTATGTCTGGCATAAGTCCCACATCGCCATCTTCAGGTTGAGCTACATAATTGAAACGAGCATAATCCATGATGGAAGGTGAAGTCCCCATTCTTTTTGTAAATGTCGCTGACCGTAAAGAATCAACAGGATACGCTACACTTGCTCCCATGTTGTGTGGCAATCCAAGCGTATGCCCGACCTCATGGGCCGCCACGAATTGGATCAAACGCCCCATTACTTCTTCCTTAAATTTTGGCCCCCTAGCCTCTTCGTTTACTGCAGCCGTTTGAATGAAAAACCAATTGCGAAGTAAATTCATCACATTGTGGTACCACATAATATCGGATTCGATAATTTCGCCAGTACGCGGGTCATGCACATGCGGACCTTGCGCATTCTGTATATCAGTGCTTATGTATCTAATCACACTGTATCTCACATCTTCAGGATCCCAATCTGGATCTTCCTCCTTTGTCGGTGCATATTTCCCAACTATCGCATTTTTAAACCCCGCGGCTTCAAATGCTTTTTGCCAATCATCTACACCCGCCTTAAGGTATGGAGCCCATTTCTTGGGAGTGGCTGGATCAATGTAATATACGATTTGCTTTTTAGGCTCTACCAGCTCTCCCCTTGCGTAGGCTTCTGGATCAGAGGGCTCCAATTTCCATTTAGTAATGTAGCGTCTTGATTGTGCTTTTTGTGCATCTAGACTATAGTCTATTTGACTAAGTGAGAAGAAGCCAACTCTAGAATCATGTATGCGTGGCTGCATCGGAATCTCTGGCAACTCTATAAAGGATTGGGTCATCTCCACAGACATCGTCCCCGTTATACTGTTATCAGGCAAATCTTGACCTCCTTTGTAAGTAAGTACATGTTTTACCAAAACATTTTCGGGAAATGATTTCATGCTGGATATAAAACTTCTCTTTGAGTCTACCCCTTTCAAGCCAAAGCGCTTCTTTTGACCGGGAGTAACTGCCCCAATCATTTCTACATCCGTTGTAAATAGATTTTTCACATCTATCACATAGGAAGTACTGTCTGTACTGTAGGTGACTATAGGAAACATCATGACCACTGGTTCGAAATTGTTGTTTCGAACAGATTCGTAAATAGGTGAATTTTCATCCGCTACACTGCTGTAAGACACAGAGCGCATCAAGACACTGTTATCCATTTTTTGAAATCGCACTACCTGTTGCGGTCTTGACTTCACACCGGCGCCACCAAAATTGAGACCTTTGACGAATCCAGAGATTCGGCTAACTACTAAAATTTCTTTTTCTAAAAGTGAATCTGAGATTTCAAAATAGTGTTTGTCTTTGACCTTATGCGTTGTAAAAAGGCCTTTAGCGCTAACCGCATCTTTGGTAATTATATCTTCATATTTCTTCTCCTTCTTCTCCTTCCCTTCTTTTTTGCCTGGATCTTGGGCATTAGCGAAAGACACTAAACTAATCAATAGGGTAAATACTAAAGTAAATCGCATTGGCATATATTTTTTGTTAACAAATATAGCCAATTATTAAAAAACGATATCTCTTAATAGAGCATTATAAATGATCTTCTACCATACAATACATGCAATAAAATTACCTGTACTACTTAGATAAATCATTTTAATCCAATTCTTACATATTAATTAAAGGCACTCAAACCCCTTTAAACATTGATCTTATTCGTGTACAAACGTTTACAAACGAAACTAAACGGATATTAAACGACTACGACTTGGATGTTGCCCCATCTTTGCATCGTCGATTGATCAAACGATATTTTATTTTAACATTCATTCAAATTAAGTAAATCATTTAAAAATTCAAGTCATGAGAAATATTAGTAATCAAGTACAACTTATTGGAAGATTAGGCGCAGC
>CAKZVJ010000151.1 GCA_937923345.1 uncultured Saprospiraceae bacterium | reverse complement strand
TTTTTTCGGGGGGTGGTAATACTATAGCCCAGGGTGACAACCCTGGGAATTAATGTGGCAAGAACCAATTTGGCGTGATTTTCTTTTAAAAATCATGACAAATTGAGTTTGAGAATCACCCTGTTTTTAAAGCAATAGTATTAAAAATCGTGCGATCATTTAGAGATCTTAAGAGGTAGAATGTTTTATCTCAACGAAATATGATACTTCTGAACATCCCTATTTTACACCTATTTGTCTGGTGCTACTCTTAAGTTATTTGCCTAAATACTGAGAATTTGTTAACTTAAATTATGAATTTTAAACGACTTTCTCTTTTGGTTTTAGGCCTTTTTGCAGGGTATTTGATCCATTGTCAAAATGACTCTGAATTAATATTCTTGGATCAAGGCAACTTGACTTATGTTCCTTTTGCTATGGAAGGTCAAGTAAATGAAGTTAATATCATTCCAGATTTTTCTCACGCTGGTTACATGGGAGGAGGAGTTTCCTTGCCTGTTGATATTCCTGTTATGGCAGAGGTGAGCCCGGAGGAAGGAGATGATACGGCCAGAATCCAAGCCGCCATAAAACAAGTCGAAGCACTAGAGCCCGATCAAAATGGATTTAGAGGAGTAGTGTTAATCAAGGCAGGTCACTATAGTTTAAAAAATATACTTATAGTTAGCGCATCAGGAGTAGTGTTGAGAGGTGAGGGGCAAGGTCTCAATGGAACTGTTTTGCACTCTAATCCGAGAGTTGAACATAGTATCATCTCTATATTAGGAACAAATGGGATATCCAAAGATCCACAAACTACTCAAATGATAACAAGTGATTACGTCGGCGTAGGCTCTTATTCTTTTGAGGTGGAAGATGCAGCGAATTTTGCAATAGGAGATAAGATTGTGCTGACTAGAACCCCAAATCAATTCTGGATAGATGAATTGGGAATGGATCAGGAGACCCTATGTGCAGGTAAAAGTGGTTGCAGTGGATGGACGCCTAGCAGCTATATGATTGATCATGAGCGAGTGATAACAAATATTATTGACAATACCGTCTTTATAGATATTCCTGTTGTTGATGTCATGGAGTCACTATATGGCGGAGGGTCTATTTCGAAAATCCAAGCAACAGGTAGAATTAATAATTGTGGTATTGAAAATTTGCGCGTGCAATCTTTTTATGATAGCAATACAGATGAAGCTCATGCTTGGACAGCAGTGCGACTGAAGGATGTAGAAAACTGTTGGGTAAAACAAATAACAGGTCAGTATCTCGCCTACAGTACTGTCAATATTGAAGACGGAAATTTTAATACCGTTGAAGATTGTGCCTACATTGATCCAAAATCTAAAGTCTCTGGAGGTAGACGATATTCGTTTGCTGTTCAAAAAGGTTTAGGTAATCTAATCCAAAGATGCTATGCAAAAAGTGGACGACATGATTTTGTAACTGGATCTAGAGTTGCAGGGCCAAATGTCTTTTTAGATGGATTAGCAGAAAGCGCCAATTCAGATATTGGACCACATCATAGATGGGCTACCGGTAGTTTATTTGATAATATACGAGGGGGGTCTACTAGAGTGTGGAACAGAGGTAACTCAGGTACTGGACATGGATGGTCTGGTGCGCAAACTATGTTTTGGAATATGGATTCTTATGGTGGAGACTTTAGGGTGGATAGTCCACTTGGCGCTGCGAATTGGGGTATAGGATGTATTGGTACCAATCAGATTGGTGAGGGGTATTGGGAGTCTTGGGGAACTAATGTACAACCGAGGAGTCTTTATCTTCAGCAGTTGCAGGATCGATTAGGAGAGGATGCAGCAGATAATGTGACTATTCCGGAACAGCAAACTGGCCAAATCTATGATTTGCTAGCCACTTGGGCTGGTCAAGGAAATTTTGATGATGGCGGATTTATTGGATCTATTCCGACTGTGCGTTTTGCAAACCCAACCAGCACCATTGATGTGTCTGTTTGGGAGGGATCTGATATTGAATTAGATGCAAGTGATATTGATGGCACCGTTCAAAGCGTGAAACTACTTATCAATGGAGAACCCCTTGCGACAGATAATGAGGCACCTTATGTATTTACTGGTTTGACAGCTATTATTAGGGACCTTTCTGACGAAGTCCATTATTTACAGGCAATTGCTACAGACAATGATGGGAACACTAGTACAACGAGAATCGCAGTCTTAGGGGGAGACCCACCCCCACCTATGGAGGAAGAAATAGAAATGGAGGAAGAAGTACGTTTGAGTATTCGCGTATTCCCTAATCCAACGCAAAACAAGGAGCTAAGAATTGAAATGATTGAGAGGGACACTTACTCCGTTAGAATATTTGATTTTCATGGTCGAGTGGTAGACGAATTTATATTTGAAGGAATGGACTATCAATACATTTGTAAAGATGCAGTAGATGGAATTTATATTCTCGAAATCGAAAATCAAGAAGAAGTTTTATTCAAAAAGAAGCTAATGATTCAATAGGAAAAGGATATGAAAAATACTAGCCTGTCATGCACGGTCTGTTGGTTACAGGCCAAGCAGGTTTTTGTTTTTTTGAAATTAGGTTAGATAACATCAAATTGGTTAACCAATTTAGGCTTAATTATGTACTTTAGCTGATCAATAACTGAATTAGAGAGATATTTTTAATGTTTATTTCTCTGCTAGTCAATCGAGCTAATAATTACTTTCTAATAATGAGGACAGATTCAATTATTCTGGACTTGGATTTTTTAGCTCTAACATTATAATTAATAATAATTAAAAAAAACTGTAAATGAATTTATTACAAAAAATTGCGGGACCTACCTATAAAGTGATAGGGCTTTTTGTCATGTTCATCTGTTTGAGTATGACAAGCGCACATGCGCAAAATGTCGTTAACGGTACGGTCATCGACGATACAGGTGAAGCTTTGATCGGAGTATCTGTTATAGTTCAAGGAACGACAACTGGGACGGTTACCGATCTAGATGGAGGCTTTAGCCTAGAAGCAGACTCTGATGCAGTCTTAGAGGTCTCATACATAGGGTATAAGACATTGATCGTTCCAGTGAATGGACAAAGTAATATTAATGTTACGCTTGGTGAAAATGCAGAGATATTGGATGAAGTGGTAGTCATTGGTTATGGAAGTGTAAAGAAAAGTGATGTTACAGGTAGTGTATCCTCTGTAGGATCAGAAGAGATCAGTGCATTCCCTGTATTAAACGCTGGTCAGGCATTGCAAGGTAGAGCGGCTGGTGTGGTAGTGCAAACGCAGAACGGAGGGGAGCCAGGAGCGGATATTTCTATTCGTGTGCGCGGTAGTTCATCCCTTAATGCTAGTAGTGATCCACTTGTGGTGGTAGATGGTTTTATTGGAGCTTCTTTTCCACAGCAAAATGATATTGAATCTATCGAGATATTAAAAGATGCCTCTGCAACTGCGATTTATGGATCAAGAGGTTCAGGAGGAGTTATCTTAGTAACGACTAAAAAAGGTAAATCAGGTAAACCTACTGTGGATTTCAATACTGCATTCTCTTCTCAAGAAACAACCAACAGATTGGATTTGCTAGATGCGCGTGGATTTGCACAATATCAAAATATGATTCGTGCTAATGCAGGAGATGTTCCATATGCACAAGGCGCAGCAAATACGGATTGGCAAGATGAGATATATAGAGATGGAAATACACAAAATCATCAGCTATCTGTCTCGGGTGGAAGTGATAATGTGAGCTACTACATCTCTGGTTCGTACTTTGACCAACAAGGAATAGTAGTAAATTCTGATTTTGACAGAGTTCAGTTTTTAGCAAATGTAGATGCAAGAGTAAATGATAAGATAAAAGTAGGATTGAATAGTATAACAAGTCGTAGTGAGCAAAATGGTGTTTCTACTCAATCAAGTGGTCGAGATGCTATTGGTTCTGTCAATGGAGGAGGTGACGACGTAGTTTCTTTGGCATTTAGATTTTCTCCAGACGTAGGAAGATTTAATAGCAACGGTGATTTTTCTCAAAATACAGTAGGAGACGATATTGAAAATCCATGGGCAGTAGCCACTCAGATTACAAATCAGACAAAAACGGATAACTCTAGAACGAATGTCTACGCAGATATAGAACTTTTAAAAGGTCTTAGTTTTAAAACTACATTTGGATATAGAACACAAAATAGTACGGAGGGATATTTCAAGCCGCAAACTTTTGTCCTTTCAGCTGGTGGAGGATTTTTAGAATCTGTCCAAAGAACAGGATTGCTAAACGAAAACTACCTGACTTATACCGCCCCTATTGGCAATGGAAGTTTAACTGCTACTGCTGGTCATTCCTATCAGAGAAATACTACAGAGGGTCTTGAAGCAGGAGCTAGAGAATTATTGACGGATGCATTTTCTTTTTACAATTTGGAGGCTGGTCAAATAGATCAAAGGACTGTGGATTCACGTTTTTCTGAAACAGAAATCGAGTCTCTTTTTGGACGTGTCAATTTTGATTGGGCAGATAAATATTTAGTTACAGCAACCGTCCGTAGAGATGGAGCATCTAACTTCGCCGAAAATAACAAATTTGCTATTTTTCCTTCTTTTGCAGTTGGATGGAAAGTGTCTAGAGAAAACTTTTTATTAGACAATAGAACCCTTTCTAATTTGAAATTAAGAGCTAGTTATGGTTTGACGGGTAATCAAGCCATCGGCCCGTATGAGTCACTTTCTATTTTCAATGTGCAACCGCCTTCAGAAGTTGATGGAGCCTTTGGTGTAGAACTAGCGCGTGAAGCAAACCCAGATTTGAGATGGGAAACTTCAACTCAGACCAACATAGGAATTGACTTAGGATTCTTTGAAGATAGAATCACATTTAGCGCAGATTACTACAACATTGATACCGATGATTTGTTAGCCATTGACAGAGCGTCAAGTTTTTATTTAGGTACAACCGACTTAGATGTATTGAGAAACGTAGGAGCAATCAATAACCGCGGTATTGAACTTACGTTGAGTTCTAACAACATAAACAAGAACAACTTCAGATGGACAACGGATCTTAATTTCTCTAGAAATAGAAATGAAGTAGTAGCCTTGTCTGGAGGGGCAGAAATCATAGGAAGTGGTGCTCCGGGGTATTTTTCTGGTGCAACTACATTTATTTTACGTGAAGGTGAAGCACTGGGACAGTTCTGGGGCTGGGATTATCAAGGAGTGTATCAAGGAGGCGATGTTCCTGAAGGACTAGGAGTAACTTCAGTTTCTTTAGATGGAAATGGCAATCCGATCCCTGGAGAACCATTATTTTCTGATTTGCCAGATGAAGATGGAAATTTTAATGGTCTCATTGACGATAATGATAGACAGATAATTGGTGATCCAAATCCTGACTTCTCCTTCGGTATTGCCAATACCTTTACGTACAAAAACTTTGATCTAAATGTCTTTTTTCAAGGTGTTGTAGGTGGAGATATTTTTAACTTAACCGCTGTACAATTGTATAATGGAGATAGTAACAGTGTAACCGATATATTGAATTCTTGGACGCCAGAGAATACAAATACAGATATTCCAAGAGCTGCGATTAGAGGGAGAGAGCGATCTACTCGTTTTGTTGAAGACGGAAGTTTTGGTAGACTTAAGAATATTGCATTAGGATATAGATTGCCTACTAGAATATTAGAAAGGGTAGGAATAGGCTCAGCTAGAATATCTCTCAGTGCTCAAAACTTACTTACCATTACCGACTATTCTGGATTAGATCCTGAAGTGAGTTACTTTGGAAGTGGAGGAGAAAGTAGAGGAGATGACAACCAAATTATAGGTCATGATTTTGGTAATTATCCCAATTTGAGATCTTATACTTTAGGCCTTAATTTAAAATTCTAAAACAAAAATAAATTTATTAAGATGAATATAATTAAATATTTTTTCGCGGTGGTAATAAGCTTATCAGTTCTAGGATGTTCTGATCTAGATGAAAACGCAATAAGTCAATTGGAGCCAGACGAAAGGGCTGTAGATTTGGAAACTGTAGAAACTACAGTAGCTGGTGCTTATGGGCATTTAGATGCAAGGGCATTTTTATCAAGAGCACTGGGATTGACGCTAATGTTGAGATCTGATATGGTTGATATAGGGAATCCTTCTACAAATGCAGATAGAGTAGAGCACGATCAGTTTACTGTTTCAGCCAGCAATCCATTAATTTTAAATCCATCAAACCCAGAGAGAAGTTTTTGGCCTCGACTTTATCAGATGGTGAGAGGAGCTAATGAAACACTACGCGAATTGGAGATACTAGATGAACAAGATCCTGGCGTAAAAGAAGAAATAGAGGCAAGAGCGCGCTTCATTAGGGCTTTTGCTTACTATCATTTGGTGAGACTTTTTGGAGATGTTCCTTTCTTAGATGAAACAACAACTACTGCAAATGCATCTATCGCGGCAAGAACTTCTGTGGATGATATTTATACTAGTATTATTTCTGATTTAGAATTTGCTAAAGAGTGGTTATTGGATACGAGAACGAATCGCGCGATACCTGGTAAAGCAGCTGCTAGTGCCTATTTGGCTAGTGTATATCTTACCAGAGGAGATTATCAAGCGGCTTATGATGAAGCTACAGATATCATAAATAATGCGGGACTGTACAATCTAGCATTGGAGCCAGATTATCGAAATATTTTTCACGCTGTGAATACCGATGCATCTTTAGAGCCTTTATTTGTAATAGACTTTGTAGGAACAAATATTAATGATGAATCAAGAGATTATTTAGCTGCTTTTACTGGTTTTTATGGTCAAGCTACCTACTACCCATCAGGTGGATGGTCTGTAATGGTGCCAGCTCAGGCGGTATTTGACACATGGGATGATGGAGACTATAGAAAAGAAGTTTGTTTCGATGATACTGCTTTAGACAATAATGGAAACGTATTAAATTTTACTCAGTTCTCTAGTGTAGATGGAAGAAATACCAATCGCCCTCATATTGCTAAATATACTGCTATGGCAGGTGATTTACCTCAAGCAAATACAAGTGGTAGAGATTCTCACTCTAACTATCAGTTGATGCGTTATGCGGAAGTCTTGCTGATTGCTGCAGAAGCTGCAGTTGAGCTTGGTAGATCAGGTGAAGCGGATCAATGGATAAATATGATCAGAGAAAGAGCAAGAAATGGTGATGGAAGCGGAGCGCCAAGCGCGGCTCCCGCCAATATCTCTGGAGCTACAGTTGCAGATGTATTAGAAGAAAGAAGACTGGAATTAGCATTTGAACATAAAAGATGGTATGATATAGTTAGAAGGGATTTGGGTGATCAAGTATTTGGACCAAACGGTTTTGAAGTAGAGCAACAAGGTACTCAAGCCTTTGATTCTGCTAGAGATTACTTATTGCCAATTCCTCCATTGGAAATTTCTAATAATCCTAATTTGACTCAGAATCCTGGATACTAATTAGACTAGTTTATAAAAACTTTATTTAAGCGCTTTTCATCCTCGGATGAAAGGCGCTTTTTTATTGTTGCCAAATTAACACTCTTGTAGAGCCGTAAATCTTTTACAAATAGGTGAGGGGTGGCAGCGATATGAGGGATCCATGAAGGCTAGTGTTGCCCGAAGAGAGCTGGCTGAACGGAGGAGTGAAGACGGCAAGATTCGATGGCAACACAGCCTGAAGGGAGCCTGAATACAAGCGAACGACCCGGCCCTATGGAGTTTGAGCTTTGTCGGGAAGGCCACATAGGGACACCCCTAAAACAAAAAAAAGAGGAACAACATGATGATTGCGAAATGACGATATATTACCCAATTCTGTTGGACGTAAAAATGATTTGTTTGCATCCTGCCATTTTTCAGAATAATGTCTGTTGAAATACCATAAAAACGAATAAATACGGGCAAATTGAATATTTAATTTGTATTTTGGGACAATTGGTTGACCAATTATATGGACGATATCAAAACCTTTATCAGCGCTCAAAGTGTTCTATTCTCACCGCTGTTTTAGTGTGTAAATTGGCGTTTTTAGCGCATTGAATTGGTATTATTCTTGGACTTATTACAAAAATCTATATTATGGATGTATCATCTACCGATTTATCATCAAGCTCAAAAAAAGTTGAGTTTTCAAATGTGATATCTTGCTCAAAATATTTCTTACTGTTACTAGTGCTAAGCTTAAATGTGGACATTATAGTGGCGCAAACTTTAGATCCGAACCTTCCACCAAGTGGAAACTTTGATTTGTCATATTGGAAACTGACAAGACCTAACGGGACGGAAAGAGACGAGGATGCATTGGTAAATGGCTTCACAAAAGAGGGAGAATTTTATACAGATCCAGTTACAGGAGCGATGGTGTTTTGGTGTCCCAATAATGGCAGTACAACAGCTAATACTTCCTTCTCTAGAACGGAACTGAGAGAGATGATACGTAGAGGCGATACGAGTATCAGTACCCAAGGAATAAATAAAAACAACTGGGTGTTTTCATCTTCCACCATGGAAAACCAAGAAGCAGCTGGCGGGGTCGATGGTGTGATGACCGCTACTTTAGCAGTGGACCACGTGTCGTTGACTTCTGATGAGTTTCGTAAAGTAGGTAGGACGATTGTTGGGCAGATACACGCATCGGATGATGAACCTTGTAGATTATATTACCGCAAACTGCCCGGACATGAAAGAGGATCAATTTATTTTGCCCATGAACCTACTACAGGTGCAGAGCAATGGTATGATATGATCGGTAGTAGAAGCGATAGCCAGCCTGACCCAGAAGATGGAATCGCCTTAGGTGAAATATTTAGCTACGAGATAAGAGTTATAGAGAACCTACTTACGGTGACGATCATGAGAGAGGGCAAAGAGGATGTTGTGCAAGAAGTAGATATGACTGATAGCGGCTTTGCTGATGACTGGATGTACTATCGTGCAGGCAACTATAATCAAAACAACGCTGGAGATGCGGATGAATTTGCGCAGGTATCCTTCTTCGCTTTAGACGTTATCCACTTCGCACCTACTCCACCTACTGAATATGTTGCTCCATCTGATATACCAAGGTTCCAACCTTTTTTGGAGGGATGCAAACTGCAAGCGCCTACGAGTTCTACTATAGCCGATATAGACAGACTAAATGGAGGATATACGCACCCACAATATTTTTATGTAGTAGATGGCGATAAGATGCTTTTCAATCAGTCTGGCGAAAGCATGCGGACGGAGTTGAGGCACGAAACGAATTGGGATCTTACTCAAGAGAATAGATCCTTGCATGGCAGAATTGATATTGTAGAACAGACTTGTGATCAAGTAACGGTAATGCAAATTCACGATGATGCCAATGCAGGTCCAGGCCCTAATAAACCTTTATTAAGAATCTATAAGCACAATGGAAGAGTGCCGACAAATCATTTGTGGGCTGCGATAAAAACGGATGACGGAGGGTCAAATACGACACATATCGATCTTGGTGAAGACCCAGGAGGATATTTCAACTGTGATATACGATTAGTGGATGGAAGAATGATAATTGACTTTGAAGGTCAAGAAAGAGTAAATATGGACGTTTCTTTTTGGACTTTCCCAAGTTACTGGAAGGCCGGTGCTTATCTTCAAGATAATGGGGAGGCAACAGTTCATTTTGATGACCTCTTTGCTGAAGATGGTTCGCCACAAAACTTTTTTCCATCTATCGATGTGACCTCTCCTGGCAACGGAAATAATTTTTTACCAGGAAGTGATATCACAATTACTGCAGATGCGGTAGATTCTGATGGAGTCATCACAAAGGTTGAGTTTTTTGAAGGTGGAGTAAATAAATTGGGCGAAGATACCAGTGCACCATATGAATTTACTTGGACGAATGTAGCAGAAGGAGAGTACACCATCACCGCTAAGGCTTATGATAATGATGGCGCCTCTAGAACTTCTTTAAGCACAAAAATCACGGTGCAGGTACCTGTTTTAGTTACGGGTGTAGATTTAGAATCTAGTGGAGCTTTTGCTGTTGGAGCGAGTGGCCAGTTGAGAGCTTCTATCATACCTGCCAACGCAAGCAATCAAAATCTAGTTTTTGCATCTGATAATGAAAGTGTAGCTGCTGTTTCAGAGGACGGCTTTTTGACAGCGCTTACAGAAGGGGAAGCAACTGTGACAGTGACTACTGAAGACGGAGCATTTGTCGATTCAGAATTGATACAAGTACTAAGACCTTCTAGTGAATTTAACTGGGCACTGAATCAACCAATCGTAGGAGTCGCGACGCCTGATGGCAAAAATGTAGAAGAGAATCTAGTAGATGATGATACCAATACAAGATGGTCTGTACAAGATTTTCCTAAGTCAGCTACGGTTGATTTATTCGGAGACATCAAAATCACTTCTACTGAAGTAACTTGCTTTGAGGACAGAGCCTATCAATATATCATCGAGGGGTCTCTGCATAGAAGTGGACCATATACGATGATTGCGGATCGATCGAATAATACAGTACCAGGAACACCTTTAGCACCTATTATGAATACTGTAGATAGTGTCCAAGCTAGATTTGTAAGAATAACAGTATTGGGAGCGGATATGTACACTGGTCCTTGGATAAGTCTTACAGAGCTGAGAGTCTTTGGGGAAGGAGATAGAATATACACTAGTGTAAATGACACGGCTTTTGAAAATGTGAGACTGTCACCTAATCCAGCTACGTCTATCGTGACCATAGAAGGGGATGAAATATATGAGACGGTAAACGTTTACGATCAAGTAGGAAGACTAGTCATGCAAAGACCTATCAATAATGGTGGAACGTTTAATATAGGCGAACTTCAAGCAGGGCTTTACATTGTGCGACTAGATGGCGATGATTCATCTGCTATATCTAAGTTGATAAAACTGTAGAAAATTAATTAAGCATTGCTAATACGCTGAAGTGGATAGGTATAATGATATATCTATCCACTTTTTTTGTGTTAATGCAAATGTAGTTAGGGCTATTCAGAAGTAAGAGAAGAACCCCCAGAGGGGGTGACCTTATTATAGCCCTGGGGTGGAAACCCTGGGTATTTGGGGTGGCAAGAACCAATTTGGCGTGATTTTCTTTTAAAAATCATGACAAATTGAGTCTGAGAATAACCCTGTTTTTAAAGCAATAATATTAAAAATGAGGTAATCATTTAGAGATTTTGAGATGTAGAAC
>CAKZVJ010000150.1 GCA_937923345.1 uncultured Saprospiraceae bacterium | reverse complement strand
AAATCACCTGCATCATCAGTTTGCTGGATGGTAACTGACAATCCCAAATCAGCAAATATTTGTTCGTTTTGATTCTGAAGATTTGATCTTCCTCTGCCCAAGCTTTGATCATTTTCATCAAATAATTCCCAACTACTGTTACCCGTTTCTAAGGCCGCATCTTGGTCTAGTCTTAAGGTATACACGCCGTCTGTCACTCTAAGCGGATCGATAATAGTTACTTCAATTGGTCCACCTCCTTCTTCATATTCAATTTCTCCTTGATAATTAGCAGGAATCTGCCCGTCTTGAGCATCAAATAATCTATCTCTTTCTTCATCAGAAATAGAAAGGAAATTTCCTCCAGCTCCAATACCATCCAATCTAGTAACCACTGCACCATCACCATACTCAGCCTGCAAATTTCTATCTGTGATTGGTCTAGGGGTAACAATATAGGTTTCAATATTTCTTCTTCCTTCAAGATAAGGAGTAGGTTGTCCGTCTAAAGTAACTACATCAAAAGGTGCATACTCATTATACGCATACGCTAATGCCGTATAATAGTAATTGGTATGATTTATAAGCGGTGTCCCAGTAAATACATCTTGAGTAATTTCAAAAGTAGACTCTACACCTGCATTTTCACTTTCTATTTGTAAAAACGGAACAAAAACTGTTGGCTCTTGCAAAGCAGTTGCATTCGGATTTTCAACTTCTTCCCAATTGAAAATATCAACACCTTCGTTCTGAACATCGCTTTGGAAAACAACTCTAGCCTTTTCAGGATCATCTAACTCATCAATAGATACACCTGCATCCGCTAATTGATATACAATATATCCTTCAAATTCATATGTAGCATTGGCTTGGCCTGTAGGTGCAAGAGGATCTAATTCAGAATAGGCTTCGAATTTATTGTTAGAACTAATATTATCATTTGTTAATACAGCAATCAATTTCTGATCCAACTCTACCCAATTCACGTCTGGTGCATCTGGACCATCAAGAATATCAAAACAAGAGTTAAATAGACCTTGTGCGATATCATCCGCTCTTTGCAGTCTACCCATATCTGGACACGGATAACTTACGTTTGGCACCCATGGCACACCGATGATAAGCTCATTTACTTGACCCGGGTCCAATCTAAATGGACCAGAAGCTTGAATAGTTCTTCTATCCTCTAGAGGCAAAGCAGCTTCACACATGGACCATCCACCAGCCGCGTTAGGTTCATCCGGAAATACAAAGTTAGTAGGTACCGTACCCCCTAGTCCAGAACCTCCTTCCGTAATCGGCACACCATTTAACCATGAGCCAGTTAAGTAATTATAGTATTCTTGAGCTGTAGTTGGATCCACTTGTGCTGGATCCGTAGTTGCACTTTGTCGATTGAAGTAAATAAAAGACGTCATACCAATCTCAACAATCGTATCAAAAGGTTGACCTATGGCAGGATTGATTAAAGATCCATTAGGGCCAAAAACTTTAGGCGCAAGTGGTCCTCTAAAATAATCTACTCCTAAATAAGGAATATTTTCTCCGTAGGTTGCTACACCTCCAGTACAATTTGACCCTGCTGATCCATCAACAGCATCTGTATTATATACATACATCAAACTACGCGTCGTATCACATCCAATATAATCATCTTCAGAACAACCTAAATCAGCATCCACCCACATGGCGAAAAATGTACTATCAATACTTTCTTGTGCTCTGTTGATCAATTTATAACGCTGAAAAGTCATATTATTGAGCTCATCATTTGTCTCATAAGCAAATGCCTGAACTTGTATTTCCATAAGAATAGGATCTGCTCCAGATTCAGTATGAACATTTCCATTATCATTATAAATCCAAAACTTCATCTGATCTGGATACTGTGGATCAGGACACCCTCTTACTTCAATAGTCGGATAATCTCCAAACTGAGGAGTATAAATTCCATCATTATTTTCATCCCAGAAACCAGCTAAAGCTCCTTGAGATGGGTCTGGCAATTCGAATTCAAACGCATCAAAGAAAAATTCATTCCCAAGGGCAGGCCACTCTCGTACTCCTTGAGGTATAAGATTTACATCATAATCTGTACTATCAGCCATTGCTTGCTGAAACTGAGCTAAGTGCAAGTCAATTTCTGCACCCGTAACAGTAAAGAATTTATCCCAATCTGCACAAGTTTGTTCAGAAATAAAGCCTGTTGATGTTAATGGTCCAGGCCAAAAATCTGAACTACCAGAACTTGTACCAAACTGCTGTGCAGCAACTTTTAGATTTCCCGCTGGATCTACTCCTCCTATCCAAACTGCACCAGCAAAAATAGAAGACACTTCTTGTTCTCCTGGCTCTACTTTAGGTACTACATATTGGCCACTATTTCCATCCCACCAAACATCACCTCCAACTAAGAGCCTTGCTCTTACATTGTTGATATCCATATCTGTTTGGGCAGTAGCTTGTGCACAGTTTATCCTATAGGTAACTGCTGCCTGAGAAGGCTTGGCACTTTCAGGGTTTCTGAAAGCGAACAATGATACCACGCACAAACAAAGTATGCTCGTTGTTATATATCTCATTTTATTCATTTTCTTAATATTTTAATTTTTGGTTAAAAAGTTAATGCTGCCCCTATATATGCTCTTCTAGGAAGAGAATAAAATGTAGGATTAATCAATCTCCATTGATAAGCATCAAGGAATGAACCCAAATCTTGACCAGTATTAAATATTTGATCTTGAGCAGCTACTCCTTCAGAAGTTACTAAGAATCCATCATCTTCAGCAGAACCAGTAGCTGTATATACTCTGATAATATTTTGTCTATCCAACAAGTTTTGTACTCTAAGGAATACATTCAATCCTAACTGTCTTTTAGCTTCAGGCTTAGTCAATGCAAACTGCTTGTCAATCTTTAGGTTTAACCAGAAATTCCATGGAAGTCTAGAACCATTTAAAGTTCCTACTCTACCCTGACCTGAGAACACTTGCGCCTCTACAGCGTTTGTGTATGGTCTTCCAGATACTGCAGTACCATTAATGTTGATTCCTGCATTGGCAAAAATGTTCTTACCTCTAAATTTAGGCCCGTTGTACTTTGGCCCAGATCCGTATCTATAATCTATAGTCAAATTAATTCTGTGACGCTCATCATAGCTGAAAGGGAATAAGGTTCTAAGATTTCCTCTAGATTGCAAACCTGCAGCACTATCAGCACTCGAACCTGTACCATCTGCAAATTGCAATGTATAAGTAGCGTTTACTTGGACATTATTTGTTCTTCTTAAATCATACCCAAATGTGAACCCTTTTACTGTACCAAAATCTTGGTTATCAAATGTCGTATACGTATTTACATCAGCAACATTCAAGAAAGGTCTTCTTTGTATCAAATCTCTAAGTTCCTTATAGAAAGCAGATATTTTAATCGCAGAAATTCTATTTAATTTTTGTTGGAAACCAACTTCATAATCTACAGTCTTCTGAGGCTTCAAATCTGGATTTGAAAACAAAGTATTACGCGCTCTTTCATTGAAGTAGAAATATTGAAGCGGAGTCGTTAGTGCTTGCGCTTCAGAAGGTCGTTGTACCAAAATATCATAGTGAGCAAAGAAGTTCGCATCATCAGATATTGGGAATGAAAAAGCTAATCTAGGCATCCAATTAATTTCTGGCTCGAAATCCTCAAATGAATTATCTACATCAAAACCTTCCAATTGAATATTATTAACTCTTTCGCCATACAATCTAGGAGTTACTACATCTCCACCAAAAACTTCATTTCCTCCATTCGCTTGTTCGCCATCAGCAAAATACCAAATCTCGCCATCTCTATATGCTGTGACATTACTTGATCTTTCGCTATCTCCGCTGACATAGACACTAAAGTCATCACCAATAGTCTCTGGCCTAACCAAATCTGCATTCTCAGGGAAACTATAAAAGTCTCTTGCGTTAACCACTTCATATAGACTGAAAGGATCTCTTAGTACTTTTGTATTTGCATCATACCTTTCTACTCTAAGTCCAACTCTAAATATTACGTCCTTATATTTGAACTTATCTTGTAAGTAAGCTGCTGCGTAAATTGGTTGAAAAGCTGCAACAGGCAAATCTCTAACTCCATTCTCATCTGTAGAAGTAAAGAAATCATCGAATGTCACAGTATTATCAAGCCTTTCTCCCAAATAGTTGAATCCGAAATAATTTAATCCCAAGCCCACTTGATCATTTAGTTCTCTAGCAGAAAACAAATCAAGCGATAATTGATCAGGACTAATGCCATCCACATTAAAGAATTGATCAATCGGAGTTCCATTCAAGGCTCTTGCTCTTTCAAAAAAGTATCTTCCTTGAGTGGCTTCTTCACTAACAATTGGGTTAAATAAATCTATTTCAGCACCCTCAACTCCTGTAACGCTTCCATCTTCATCGATGAAGGTTCCTATCACTAAAGTAGTATCTACTGACGCTAAATGAATATTACTTAAGTTTCTAGCACCTTGCCAAAGGTTTCTTGGAGAAATATCATATCCTCTAAGAAATCTTTGTTCGTATCTAATACCAAATTGTAAAGAGTGTCTTCCCTTTTCAGATTTGCCCTCAGGTACAATATCAAAATTACTATTCACATTAAATGTAACATACTCTCTTTCACGCTTGGCATATCCATTAAATACTTGTCCAACGTTGGTATGCCAATTCCAGATACTAGTAGCTGTCCCTGTAAATTGACCATTTTGGGCAATAAAATCAGTATCTGCAGCTGCATCTTGTATTACATTATTATAGTTGGTTAAAACTGGGTT
>CAKZVJ010000149.1 GCA_937923345.1 uncultured Saprospiraceae bacterium | reverse complement strand
TGGTCATTGAGTCCTTCCTTCTTGTTTCAACAGACGCAAAATCAAAACGAGGCGGTTATCCAGTTTTTGGGTGGATATAAGCTATTAAAGAGAGAAATTCGGGACGATGGAAGAAAAGGTAAACTCATTAAAGACAAAGATGCCCCCAAAATACGTTTTGGTTTAGGATATAGGTTGGGAGACGCCATGCAAGTATTGCTCGGTTTTGAAAAAGGAGACTTTAGAGCAGGTATTGGATACGATTTGACATTGTCCACCTTAGCTGATGCCAATGGAGGAAATGGTGCTATCGAAATCGCAGCTAACTATATTTTCCGTATTTATAAACAACCGGAAGTGGATCCAGCTATCCTTTGTCCTAAATTCTAAATTTTAACCAAAAAGACATGACAGGTATGAGAGTAATAATGTCAATTTTGATGCTGGCTTTAGTTTCTGTATTAGCTACAGCTCAACCAATCAATAAGAGTTCTACAGAGCAGTTAAGAGTTTTTGGAACGGAACTGTACGAGAATGGTGATTACGTAAATGCCATTGAAAAACTCAAGCTGTATTATAAAGAAGAAAGAGACAATGTTGATGTCGCTTACATGCTAGCAGATGCGAGTTACAAAATCAAAGATTTTAAATACGCTAATACGCGGTACAAGAACCTCTTCAAAAAAGATGAAGATGGAGATTACAACAAAGATTTATTCAATTATGGCCGTTCGTTAAAAATGGTGGGAGAGTACGATTTGGCTTCAACGGTTTTAGAAAAGTTTATTGAGACTACTGATAACGAAGCGAAAAAAGAAATGGCCAAAATAGAGTTTGATGGCGCTCAGCAGGCTATAGATATGCTTGAAACGCTAGGCTTGACGGTAGAACGTCTAGACTCAAAAGATATCAACTCGAAACAATCTGAATATTCACCGTCTTACTCGAGTGATGGTCAAACCATGTATTATGCTTCTTTAGCCTCTAATAAATTGATTGTTTTAGATGGATCGAATGAAGAAGACTACCACCTCAAAATATTTACGTCTAGAAAAGATGAAAAAGGGAAGTGGGCGAAACCAACTCCTTTGAGCACAGAAATCAACAGAGAAGATTATCATACTGGAAATGTGAAGCTATCTCCTGATGGAAATGCTATGTATTTCACAAGAGCAGAAATTGATCCTTCTACCAATGAAGTAACTAG
Source organism: uncultured Saprospiraceae bacterium (assembly GCA_937923345.1). GTDB lineage: Bacteria > Bacteroidota > Bacteroidia > Chitinophagales > Saprospiraceae > JALZVN01. The sequence continues at coordinate 2,857 of CAKZVJ010000149.1, read as the reverse complement.
CAGCAAAATTTATGTGAGTTTTGGTGGAGATGGCAACTGGGGACCGGCACAAGAAGTTCAAGGCGTGAATGGGCCTTATTTGGCGAAGCATCCAGCCGTTGGAGAATTGTTTGGTAGAGAAGTACTTTATTTTGCTTCTGATATGGAAGGGGGCGATGGTGGATTTGATATCTACTACGCTACCAACAAAGGAGATGGCGTTTTCGGGGATCCAGTGAGGTTGTTACAAGTAAATACGCCTGGCGATGAAGAAACGCCCTTTTATAAAGATGGTAATTTATACTTTAGTTCTACTGGATTTCCAGGTATGGGGGGATACGATATCTTCTATTCTACTTGGGATGGTAAGAGATGGAGCAATCCTATCAATATGGGTAAGGGGTATAACTCACCATTGGATGATTTGTTCTTTTCATTAAGTCCTGATGGATACAGTGGTTTTCTTACCTCCAATAGAAAAGGTACTTCTTCTGTTGAATCGTCTACTTGCTGCAACGATATTTACGAGGTATTACTCAAAAAAGTAGAAGCGACCTTAGTAACGGGTGCTTTCACAGAAGACAAAAAGCCGATTGATAGTACAGATTTCCAACTCATAGAAATTGTGAATGGAAAAATGGGGAACACAGAGGCCAAAAACTCCAATAAAACAAACAAGGTGAACTATGCTTTAGAATTGGAAAAAGCATACGCCATTATAGCTACCAAGGAGGGATACTACCCAGATACGCTAGAGTTTAACACCGTGGAACTAGACGAGTCTACTGACTTTGCCAAAGTGTTGTATTTAAAGAAAAAGCCAGAACCAGTGAAGCCTAAAGTTCCAGAATATGACGTGATTACTATCAACCAACCCATTGAGTTGAAGAACATTTTGTATGACTTTGATGATGATAAGATTCTACCAGAGGCTGAGCAAGATTTGAATGTCATTTTAGGATTGATGAATCAGTATCCAGAAATGAAGATTCAATTAAATTCTCATACGGATGCTCAAGGGAAAGATAAGTATAATCAAGAATTATCGCAGCGACGTGCTTCTTCTGCCAAGCGCTGGTTGATTCAAAATGGTATTGATGTGGCTAGAATCCGTGCAGTTGGAAAAGGGGAGACAGAAATCAGAAACGAATGCACGAATGGGGTTAAGTGTGATGATGATCAACACAGATTCAATCGTAGAACGGAGTTTGTCATTATCGAAGGCCCGACTACTATTCAAATAGAGAAGAAACAGTTCAAAAAGAATTAGAATACGCATAAAAAGTGAACCTCAAGCTACGCGATAGCTTGAGGTTTATTTTTGATAGCCTATGCGAAGGATTAAAATTTAGGATTACAATGAAGTCTCTTAGTTTATTATTTACTTCCTGTCTATTTACCTTTCTTTTGTTTTCTTGTAAAACCCTACAGACGCAGGTGAACGTAGCTCCAGAAAAAACGGGGCTTGACTCAAAAGTGCCTGTTTTGGAATGGGACAAAACTTTGGTAGAGTTTGGTAAGATTGAAAAAGGAGATCAGCGAGTGGCTTATTATAATTTTACCAATACCAGTGATATTCCTGTTCAGATTGAATTGGCTACAACTTGTCATTGCACTCAACTAGAGTATCCTCCAGTATCTAAGGTGTTCCATAAAGGGGATACAGGTACCATAAAAGCTACCTTTGATAGTAGTGAAAAAGAAAAGTCTGAGAAGATAGACATCACTATTATTCTTACCAATACAGATAGTAAAGGCTATCCGGTTATTGAAGAAGTATTTTTTAGCTATGAATTATAAGGCGCTTATTCTTGTCGGTTAGGCGGCTCGTACGGCATCTTTTTCTTTGAGAGGATACGTCGATATCTTTCTGGATGTAGGCGGAAATCTTCCAGCAATAAATCAAGATTTTGCATTGCTTTTTCTAGGTCCGTATACAACTGATCATCGCTCAATAGTTTTCCTACGGTACCTTCTCCGCTGCTTACCTTTGTCATTAAACCCGTCAATTCTTGAGCTGCCTTATCGGCCTCTGATAACGTACTTTTTAGTTTTTCCATTAATTCTGGAGTGGCGTCTAGCGCACTATTTGCTTTTGATAGGGTTTGGTTCAGATCCAATGAATTTATCTTAGAGGAGAATGCGTTGGCATTGCTGATGATCCCTTTGATGTCCGTCTGGCTAGAGTTGATGGTACCAGTGATGGATTCTAGATTAGCTAAGAGCCCATCAATTTTGCCTGAACTATTTCTCATTAATCTATCTAAGGATGAAGTAGCCGATTTAAGATTTGCAATTATTTCTTGTACATCCGCCATCGTTTGTTGACCTTCGCCACTACTTTCAAATTTACTTTTTAAGGTATCTACGATTGGGCCTACGTTGTTTTTAACCTGGCCCATATATCCATCAAGATCCTCAGTGCTCATCATAGAGGATAATACACTTTTGAATCTTCCTTGGAGTTTGTCTCCAGATTGGGCACAATCAGCCCCTTCACATGGCCTATCAAATTCAATAGTTACTGCTTTTCCACCCATTAGCCCAGTAGAGACAATACTAGCTGCTGCATTCTTTGGTATTTTAATTCCTTTATCAATATCTAGTTCGACTTCTACCATTTGCTTACCATTCGTATTCTTGAAGTAAATTTTACTTACGATACCTACTTGAAAACCCTGTATCGTAACAGGTGTAGAGGTCGCTAAACGGTCTATTTCTTCGTACTCAACGTAGAGTAACTTAGAGCTACTAAGGATATTTTTTCCTTTGATGAATTTGAATCCCCAAATCATTAAGGCAGTTGCAATGATAACTAATAAACCGATTTTCGTTTCGTTTGAGAACATGCTCTTATCTTTTCTTTACCTCAAATATT
>CAKZVJ010000148.1 GCA_937923345.1 uncultured Saprospiraceae bacterium | reverse complement strand
CAGTCGAGTCGTCGTCCATTGGTCTAGCTACAGGCGGGTCATCCGCTTGTACTCCATCTGCCATACTATTGTTCAGGATAGTCGTCGCTCGTATTCGCTCCTACGGGCTCATCCTTCTCGTCTCCTTCCTTCACGAATAGTGTAGCAGATTGCGTATCGCTTCTACCCCTATCGCGGGCTAGTTCTCAAGATATTAAAATAGTACTTCGTGTAAGCGTATTCTATTCAGCCTGGTGATTAACAAATCATTTCGATTTTGGAAAGACCAAATGTGTGGGCCATTTCAATTGCTGGATTAGCGAAAAGTTATCTACAAAAACAATCGCACTCCGGCTTCGACACCAAGACTCACTAAGTTTTCTTTCAAATCTCCTTTGCGCAAATTATTCAGTTGATAGTTGGCTGACATCTGTAAGAAGAGAGAAGCATTATCCGCGATGCGGTAGTTACCTCCGGTACTAATAAAACTGATATAGTTTATGGTATTTATATTTTCTTCGACGTTTATTGCTTCACTTCTAGTCTCGTCAGATTGTAACTCATATATTTTTGTACCTCCATAAAAACTAGGCATAATCCCGAGCTCAAAATATGGCTCACAAGCCCCTCTTGAGGCAATGTATTTAATCCCTAAGGGGACTTGTAGCAAATTGTATTGCACTTTGTACTCATACTTTGATGCATCATCTCTCCTCAAAGGTTTTTTTACAATGTCATTTACATCCTGATTAAAGTCTATCCGTTCTACAGATGTAATACTGTAGCCAGGATTCGAAACTCTAATTCCGGTCTTCAACAACAGTTTTTTATTAAGACCAAAATTAAAATTCAATCCTGCCTTGTAGTTCAGCTTGAATGATTCGGAAGTTATTCTATTTTCCAACTGCTCTTTCACAGAGGAGTCCAAAATAGAAATAAGTCGATAACCCACATCCCCTGAAACAACAAGATCAAGGGAGTTGGCTCTTTTGCTTTTATACCCGCGTTGGGCATGTGAGATGTAAACAAGAGATACAGAGGTAAGTAGAATGGCGATTTTGATTAGCTTGATATTTTTCATGATGATTTGATTTAGTTGTTCTCAAAACTATGAATCAAATCCCGCTAGTATTTTCAATTTGCTTGACAGCTGTCACTTTATCACTTATGAATATTTCAAAATATATAAATGCAAAGTAGTAGTCATTTCATGCACACTTATGTTTTAAAGGAAGAACAAAAATTTAAATTACACATGAACACCTAAAGACTAATTTACCACACTCTGATTTAATATTGTCGAATCGAAAAAGAAAAAAAATACTCATTCTTTTGAGTATTGCAAATAAAGCAATTTTAAATTAATTCCAGGTATCAGCAATTTCCAGATTGTATTTCCTGTATCTCTGATACGCTTTAAGGCAAGTATAATCAAAGAAAAAATGATTAGCGGATAACAAATAAGATATAATATTGGCATTGTATACTCTATAGAATCTATTGTAATATATCCACTCAATAGTGAAAAAGTAGGAAATAATACTTCTAATAAGGTAGGTAGAAAAAAAGTACAAATGGATAAGCCAATAGCCAATAATGTTAATGCTATAAAATTAGCACGACTTATTCTAACATGCAATGTAATTAAGTCTTTTAATCTTATTTCCTGTGCCTCTCCTTCGTAGAAGTAATCATTCCAATGTATTTTTTGAAACAGTTATATTGTTTTGATTATTTATGTTATTCAAATGCCAAGCACCTTTATCATACATTATTTCTGCATGCAAAACTAAGCAGTCTGAGCAGCGCAGAACAATCTCATTTTCTTGCTCTCTACTGATTCTTTACTTCTTCATTAAAAATAAATCAGCTCAATTAACTATTGTAAATATTGCTTTACTCCAATCGCTAAACCAATACTCATTAATCTTTCATCGGCTGCATCATTGCGGAGACTATTCAACTGGTAGTTGACAGAGATTTGGGTAAAGGCAGATACGTTATCAGAAATAATATAATTCCCACCCACACTAATATAGCTAATAAAGTTAGTTCTATTAATATTTTCCTCAACATTAATATCCGTTCTAACTTCGTTAGCATCAAACTCAGAAACTCTAGTCTTTCCATAAAAACTCGTCAGTACTCCTAGCTCAAAATAAGGCTTACAGAAACCACCTTCAGCAATATATTTTATACCTAATGGTACTTGAACAAAATTATAGTGAACCTTATAGGTATAAAATCCTTCTCTATCTCCGGGGCCTAATGGCACTTTTATCACTTCATTAATATCCTTAGTGAAGTCAATTTTTTCCACCTTGGAGATACTATATCCAGGATTAGAAAATCGCACCCCTGTTTTTACTGCCAATCTTCTATTCAAACCATAGGTAAAGTTAAGGCCAGCATTGTAGTTAAATTTAAAAGCCTCTGAGGTTTTTCTATTTAGTAATTGAGACTCAAACAAGGGATTGGTTGTACTTAATCGCCTAAAACCTAAATCGCCTCCTACGACTACATCTATAGAATTTGAAATTTTAGCATTCCATTTGCTTTGAGCTTGAAGTATTGGAGAACTAAAGATGCTTGCGAATAAAAGCGCAAAAACGGTTACATTCAATATTTTCATTGGTAGTTATTATTGCTTATAGACAAGACCTTACTTTCAACTAATTCGTCCCAGTCATCATACTCAATTGTGATTTTTTTAACACTTACTAGTCTTACTTAACAAGCCAAAAAAAATGCCAGCCTCCATATAGACGCTGGCATTCTAATATTTACTTAACTGTCAATCAGTAAATTTATTGCTTGATGAATTTTTGACTGGCCTGAAAGTCGCTTCCTTCCATCTGCAAAATATACATTCCACTAGCCAAGTTAGCGGTAGAGAAATTGATGAAATGCTCTCCAGAATTAAAAAATTCAGCTTTGCGTAGCGTTCTTATTTTTTTGCCATTTATATCAAAAATAGAAATATTGAGCGCTTGACCTTTCTCTAATCGCAAGCCTGCCACAGTGAAATCGTCCACTGGATTGGGAGCCAATGGATAAATGACATTTCCATTTCTCTCGATCACCCCAGTGCTGGTAGTTACTTCGTCAAAGACTATATTCTCATCTCCGGGTCTGTACAACACAAAACCAATAGGCAGATAATACATCTCATCTTTTGTTCCTTCGCCCCAAGTCACAAATACAGGTGGATTGCTAGGGTTATTTGGATTGCTCGTAGTATTATCATAGCTCGCCTCGGCATGTATCTTTGAGCCTGCCGGCGCGACCATATATCGCTTGAATGCATAAGAGCCTTGCCAATTGAAATCCCAATCAGGGATACGAATAAGATTTACTCTTTCTCCATCTGGCAACTCCATCCATACTTCCCAGTTCAAACCAAGTAGGTGCATGTGCGGTGCAATATTGACCAGACTCACATCGACAGGGACTTCATAAATTCCGTGAAAAGTACGAGTAGTATTAGCAGGTATTATAAAGGGTTCATTAATTACAGATTGTAATGGAACCATGATATGACTTCTAACCTCTCTTTCATAAGTCTCTTCTGTTTCATCCATGAAGAAGATATTGAGCTTTGATTTATCAGTGGCATCTACTGGCCAGGGTGCGTAGTGCACTTGAACTACTACATCTGCACCCGCTTTTAATATTTGCCCTGCGCCATCTGGATATCTAATGGGCTTTTGCCCAGGTACAAAACCAGGAAATTGTTTTTGATTTAAAATGCTAGTAGAGTTTCCATCTAAAAAACTACCAAATCCATCGAAACCATATTCTGGGGTGGCCGCATCTTTTGCTGCCGCTACCCCTTCTGTATCTTCAAATACTAGTGCATGGTGGACAATTTTAGAATTGCCGGGGCGAAACTCTACTGCTTTGATAATTCTATCTTCTGGGAGGTTAGTTGGTAGCACAAAATATCTGTAATCGTCCTGGCCGTTTCCCTCATGCATCCATTCTTCTGCCATCTCTAATACTAAATCTGGTTCGCCCAAAACCGACCCATCAGGAAAGTCTGGAAAGTCTGGCTCTTCAGCTTGATTTCCTCTCGGCATTCCATTCGCTACCCAGTCAGATATATTGTTTATTTCTTCTTCCGTTAAAAAATTCTCGCCTAAGAAATTTGAATACTCTGGATCAGTCTGCGAGGGAGGCATGATGCCATTGGAGATTACATACTCAATAGTCCCTCCCCAAGATTGTACTTCCTCATATGATGTAAGTGCCATTGGCCCTATCTCTCCTTGACGATGACAAGTAGAACAATTTTCATAAATAATTTTTGCAATCTCCCCTGAGTAGGTTACTTGCCCAGTACTTGATTGGGTAACAAATAGAAATAATAATGTAGTAAAAATTAATTTTGTACTCATCTGGTATTAATTTATAAAACAGCCGATAGCTGAAGTTTCTTTTTCGCTAATTTTTTCATTATTTAGGATGGCTGTCAAGGCATCCCTCAAATCTCTCGAAGTAATTACTCTTCTTCTCGATCCCACCTTATCAAATGAATTGTCGATGCGACCTCGGTAAAGGACTTCTCTATTTTTTTCATCATACACGACTACCTCTGGCGCAATGCTTGCTCCATACAATCGAGTTTGTTCTTTGGTATAGTCCGTATGATAGGGTATGTCTATTTGGTAGTCTTTCATAAAACCTTCAATTTTCTCTACTGTGGATGACTTGTTAGGAAAATAGCACATGAAGTGAAAAGGAGCTTTATTATAATTTTCGTGTACATAGTTTATTTCGCCAGAAATATTTTGGCTAATTCTGCATTCATCCAGCAAAAATAAATTGACTGAAATGCTGTCAGAATATGCTTGACAAAGTAGCACTTGTCTGCTGATTAAGAAAACTACTATGATGCAAAGGATTCTCATGAATATGTTTACGGTTTTACACTATGAAAGTTAGGGAAAAAGAATGGTAGCGATCCTATATTTAAACTATTTCTTTCAATAATTTATTTGAAGACGATCCGCTTGTTGGGTCTCATTTTAAAATTAATAGCCTACAAATGAGTCCGCTCTGGACAGTCGCGGAGTGCAAACAAATAGTATTGAATGGTTCGGTAATTTTTGAGCAATTGTAAATCACAGCGATGAAAATGTCTGATTATGCACTATTTGCAAATATTAGCCACTATAACCCTAAGAAGCTAGTTGTGAGCTATTTAAAATTTATTAGTGAACCATTGGTATTAACCTCTTAAAATTGGATATCCTATTCAGATAAAATTTTTGCGAGAGCGGTAGAAGCGGCACAAGCTGCCTGAGAAGGCTAGTAGACTAAGGAATCGGGAAGGCTCGATAGAGACTAGCGAGGACTATAGTCTACAGTCTGAGCAGGTAGCTTGTACAGTGGATGACGCGGCCTTATGACAAAGCCTTTTTCTAGCTTTGTCATAGGGCTCGCCCAAAGAAAAAAGTGCAAATCAAAAGAAAACTATTTACCTATGAATCTGGACATACCCACTGAACTTCTCATCATTACCAAGATCAACTACATAGAAATAAGTCCCGTCGGGTAGATGCTTACCTTCCCATGTACCATCCCATCCGTAGTCGTTGGTGTAGCCATACTTTAAGTAAACTAGTACTCCCCATCTATTGTAGATGTGAATAAGGTTGTCAGGATATAGCTCAATACCAGAAATCGTAAAGGTCTCATTGATACCATCCCCATTAGGAGAAAATCCGTTGAATATCGTCAGGTCCTCACATAAAATATCTACATATACAGTTGCCTCAGCGGTGCCATACGCCGTAATTATTTGATAATTGAAAGAATCAATTTCTCCACAGAAATCAGGATTTGGATAAAAGTTGATGGTATTATCAGAATTCAATTCTAGCTGACCGTACTGAGGGTCTGTCAAAATGTTGATACTGATTATTTCCGCACCAAGGGTATCATTTTCTAAAATATCGATATTATTTAGGTCAAAGTTGACCAAGGTAATCGTATCGTCATCCATAGCGATAGGTGTCACAATGGTTCCAGACGCTACAATATCTACAAAAACCACGGTTGAATCACAAACTCCTGTTGCATCGCAGGCCACTAAACAAGCTTGATCTTCTCCCACCTCAAAGGATTCTATAAGAAGACATGAGTCTAATAGGGTGTACTCTACATTAGCAGTGGTTTCTTCTTCGCAATAGTTCTCTATGAAGGAAACGGGACCATTAAATTCATCTGTATTTATACAGTACAATGTATCTGTATTTACCTCCATCACAATTTGAATTGTATCTGTGAAAGTATTCAATATAGAAGCGGGAATACAATTGACCATAATGCGAACGGTATCTTTGCAGCCAGACTCCATGTCTGTAGATACTATGGTATACTCTCCTTCATCTAATACTAATGAAATCGCGCTTGGGAGAAAAACTGCATTGATATCTATCATGGCGATTTGCCCAGTTTGATCTTGTTCAACTTCTAAAATACCATAAGTATTTGCACTGACGCCACCAGTAATCAGAAGTTGAGTGGAATCTAGTGTCCAACTACTTAATTCATCCCACTCGTTGAGTAAGGCAATTAACTCTTCTAAACTATTGAAATTGCCAGAATAAATATCATCATTAATCATGAATGAATTGATCGTATATGGACCACTCTCCCCCAAATCTGGAATGCTGAAATAGGTGAAATTATATACAGAGTCGTAGTCGCATGTACTTAGCCTATTAAATAGGCCATCATTATTGGTAAATGTGTATTGATCCGCTTCATTTATATCTATATCTAGACAATACTCCGCTTGACCTGAGCAATCATCTAACTCTAGAACTACATCATCATCTGGAAATACATTTAACTCGCCTGTACACTCAGGTAAAATATCAACTATCACAACATAACTAATACACTCCTCCTGATCATCACACAAGGTGATGCAAAGCTCATCTGTATCAGTTACCATCGATGTAGAGTCTGGAGTATATGTAAGGCAATTAGCCTCTATGCTATAAATTCCTGATTCTGGTTCGCCACAAGATGTCACTGATATATCTAGTGAATCTAATTGTTTGACATCAAGACAAACTACTACTGGTGTCAACTCAGTGGTAGTAATCCATACGGTATCCAGTTCTCCAGTATTTGGGCTACCACAATCTTCTGATAAAATAAGATTTTCCACAATACGCGTGCACCCTTCTTGATTTGACACAGTGACAGTATACATGCCAGCCAAAAGATCTTCTCTACTATATCCAAGTTGATTATCACTCCACTGATAGGTCAATGATGAGTCGATAAATGAAATAAGCCCGTTAGCTTCATTACAATCTGCATCAACTATATTTTCTATTTCGACAACTAGAGAATCCTTAGCAACATTAATTTCTACGTTCGTATAGCAAGTCAAATCATCCGCTCTAGCTACTTGTACAGTATAGTTACCCACTGGGATGTTTATCCAAGTAGAAACTAAGAGAGAATCTCGCACTCCTAAATCAGGTATCCAAGTAAAAACAAAATTCGTATCTGCCTCCGTTAAATTAATGCTTGCGGATCCAGTTTCTCTATTACAGCTAGCATTCTCGATGTCAATATTAGTAATTATAGGCTCTTCGCATACTCGGACTACATTGCAGAGGTCTTCTATATTTATGGTCGTCACATTGGTACATTCCGTAACGGGATCTGTAATCGTTATCATATAGTCTCCTGCCAGTAAGCCGTCTCTGAATGCTCCCTCAAATCCATCACCCCATTCATATATATATCCTCGATCATTCTCGAACTCGATAGTACCTCCTTCCTCACATGTAGAAGCTGTTCGAACTAATATATTAGGATTAGGACCATTGACATTACCTATTATAATAGGCAACACTACAGAACATGTATCGCTTATAGCACTAGTAACAGTCACAAAGTAAGTTCCGACTGCTAGACCCGATACTGTTGATGTATCAAAGGTAGAAACGATTGGCTCCCAAGTGTAGGTAACACTTTGTCCTCCCTCAACTGTTAGCGATATAGTGCCATCATCATTTCCACATGATGTATCCATAATATCTACAGATACCCTTGGTCTTTCGCATATTATTGTATCAGGATCAGGAGAACAATTTTGATTGTTCACTTCAACAAGTATTGAATCAACAGCTACACATCCATCGTTTACTGTGCCTGTAACATAAAATGTATAAATGCCAACTGGAAGATCAAAATCAGAGACTATCGGACTTTCTATATTTGATAAGAAATTATCAGGACCAGTCCATACATAATCTTGAGCTCCCTGAACCCTAAGCTCCAATGCATCTCCTTGACAAATGGGGCCATTACTTGACAAACTCAAACTAGGAACATCTTGCACCAAAACGTTTGTAATAATTTCACTTTTACAGCCATTAGCACTAGCGGTTAATAATATCTCATAACTTCCTGGTTGCATAAAGGTGTAGCTTAAGCTTTCCGAGGTATCTGTTTGGGTTAAACCATCGATTGACCACGAATATTTAGTATCACTTAAATTTGAAATTGAATTGAATACAATTGTCTCTCCGCTGCAAACAGTTTCGTCAGTCGAACTAACATCTACAAGTAAATCACCTTGAACTGTAATGTTTTGAATAGCAGTTGCTGCATTACCACAGTCATCCGTCGACTCCCAAGTTCGGATAATGGTATAAGTACACCCTTCACTAATGCTCTCTGAAAACTCAATTTCAGGATTGGCATCACAGTTATCAAATACAGTTAAGGTGGGTACAGAAGGAACTGCATCAGTTACATCGATTGTTATATCGGCAGGTACACCTATAATCAATGGAGCTGTATTATCTAGCAAATTGATTATTTGACTTTCACTAGAACTATTTCCACAAGCATCTATTGCAGACCATGTCCTCACGACTCTACTTGCTTGAGGACATTCTCCTGGCTCTGTAATTTCTTCAAACACGAGTTCTACATTCGTGTCACAATTATCTTCAACAAATACGCTACCTACTGGTACCTCTGTAACGGATCCACATTCTGTGCTTACATCGTCTGGCACATTTAATATAATTGGCGCTTCTGTATCTCCTTGAATAGTAATCAATTGTTGTGTAGAACTAGAATTGCCACAAGCATCTGTTGCAATCCATACCCTGGTAATAATGTATACATCTTGACAATCTTGCATATTGGAAGTAGAATTCTCTAGATATTCCACCTGAACTGATGCATCACAATTATCTGTTGCGTTTAAAATTGGAGCTGGAGCAGGGATGCCTCCACAAGTAATAGTTTCATCTATAGGTGCTCCTGATAATACTGGTGCTACAAAGTCACCTACATCCACTCTTTGTTCTGCTGTTGTCCTATTTCCACAATCATCGATTGCTGTCCATGTTCTTATCAACTGGTAAGAATTTGCACAAGCGTTTGCAATTCTTTGTTCCGTAAATTCAATATCAACTTGAGTATCACAATTATCTGTTGCAGTAACATTTGTTAGATCCACAGAAGGGACCTCATTACAATCATAAGTTATATCAGAGGGTACTCCAATTAAAGATGGAGCCACTGCATCGCCGGCAACTGTAATGATTTGTACTGCTACTCTTGAATTACCACATACATCGGTTGCCGTCCAGGTTCGGGTAATCGTGTATGAAGTCGTGCAGTCGATTGCCGTCTCGCTTGATACTTCATTAAAAACTACCGTGATGTTTGGATCACAATTATCTGAAGCCGTTAATGTAAGGGATGGGGATGGTGTCGCCCCGCATGTTATCGTCTCATCTGATGGTGCTCCAGATAATACGGGTGCGGTCGTATCTTCTACTACTATTTCTTGACGACCTATTGTGGTGTTGCCACAGTCATCCGTCGCTGTCCATATTCTTTCTAAAGTATATGAGTGTGTGCAAAGCGTATTAATTGTATTTTCTGTGTACGCAATATCTACATTGGTATCGCAATTATCAGATGCTGAAATAAGACTCTGGTCTACTAAGGGTATTGCATCACACTCTACTGTCTCATCTACCGGTACTCCTGTTATAGTTGGTGCTATAGCGTCTTCCTCTACAGTGATTACTTGTTGGGCTACCGTTGAGTTGTCACATGCATCTGTTGCCGTCCACGTTCGAGTAATGGTATATGAAGTCGTACAATCTATTGTAGTTTCACTCGACACTTCATTAAGGACTACCGAAACATTGGAGTCACAATTATCAGATGCAATTAAAGTTGCCGCTGGCGCAGGTGTCCCTCCACATGTTACCGTCTCATCCGCAGGTACTCCAGACAAGACTGGTGCAACGGTATCTTCTACTACTATTTCTTGACGACCTATTGCGGTGTTGCCACAATCATCCGTCGCTGTCCATATTCTTTCTAAAGTATATGAATGCGTACAAAGGCTATTAATAGTATTTTCTGTGTACGCAATATCTACATTGGTATCGCAATTATCAGATGCTGAAATAAGACTCTGATCTACTACCGGTATTGCATCACACTCTACTGTCTCATCTACCGGTACTCCTGTTATAGTTGGAGCTATAGCGTCTTCCTCTATAGTGATAACTTGTCGTGCAACTCTTGAATTTGCACACACATCTCTTGCTGTCCAGGTTCGAGTAATGGTATATGAAGTTGAACAATCTACTGACGACTCGCTTGATACTTCACTAAGAACTACCGAAACATCTGGATCGCAATTATCTGATACCGTTAAGGTCGGGGCTGGTGCTGGTGTCCCACCACATGATACCGTCTCATCTGCCGGCACACCCGATAAGACTGGCCTGGTTGTATCAAGAACTACAATAACTTGGGTATCTCTAGTTATTCCAATATCATTCTCAGCAATCCATATTCTTCGAAGAAAATAAGCATGAGGAAATGCACCAGTAGTATCCTCAATCATGATAATTGTAGGTGTAAAACAATTACTTGACGCAGTGACTTCTACCCCTAATACAGGCGGTGATGGAACATTGTCACACTCAGCATTAACACCGCCGGGCACTCCATTAATAGTTGGCAGATCACAAGTAATAGCAGTCATAACGCCACTGAATTCAGAAGTATTATTTAAACTATTTGTTGCGGATGAAGTAATCGCTGTTCCAGCTGTAAGTCCTAAAGTGGAATTATCGAAGGTGAATCTAAATCTATTTTGTGTTTTGGTGGTGGTATTTCCAGTACCGTCATCAGTGTAAGACCCCGTCGAAGCATCTGTGTCAGATGTAGTTCCTTCAAAGGCAGTAAATAAATATGTTTCTCCTTCACCAAAACTAGTGGAGTGGCTAGAAGGGATTGGATTAGGATTATTTTCTCCATCCGCAACAAAAAACTCAATTTCTGCATTAGCTGGTGCAAAACCCGAAATGATAATTTGAGTTCCAACTAGGTGAACACTCTCTATAACTGGAAAATTGAGTAAATCATTCGATCCACTATCTGTATCAAGATTATCATTTGCAGTAACTAGATCTTGTCCCAAATCTATACCCAGGGCTCCGTTTAAAGCAATTTGATTTCTACTAAATCTATTTTGAGTGCCTCCAGAGGTTTCTATACCCGAGGTACCATTATAGTATATGAAATTTCCTACTTCTAATTCATTCGTATTTGACAAGCCACTATGGTACCCTATGTTATTATTATCAGAATTAACAGCTACAAAAATACCCCTAGAAGTATTCCCTACATTTGAAACACCGTCTGCACCAAGGCCAATATTGTTTCCAGCAATCAAAACATCCATAGCGTTTGCTAACCTAATACCATCGCTACCATTAGAAGAAATTACATTTCTTTCAACAGAGTCATTTACATTATCTCCATTTGTACCAATAACGGTGTTTGTAAATCCAGGTCCTGCTATTTCTAAACCAATCAAATTGTTTCCTAAAGGATTGTTTCCTGTAAAATCTGTACCGATGAAGTTGCCCGAAACAACATTGTTATCTCCAATACCACTATTGATAAATCTAATCCCATTTCCGTTTCCAGAAATCAGATTTCTTTCTGATAAGTCATTTACTCCATTACTATTAGTTCCAACAATGTTATTATTTGTTGTTCCAATAAATTGTATTCCATAATTTACATTTGGAATAGCAACTGTGCCTGTGACATCTGTGCCGATAAAATTTCCAGATATCACCTGTTCATCACTATTGGTCAACCTAACTCCATCAGTGCCGTTTCCAGACAGAATGTTCTGCAATTCAAGCCTATCCGTATTATTTAAGGCATCGTAAAATCCTATAAAATTGGGGCCCGTGGCGTCTCTAAGGTGGACACCAATAAATTGATTTCCTTGATCTGAGGTGCCATACTTATCTGTCCCAACATAATTTCCAGCTACCAAAACATTTTCCGTAGATTGAAGTTCGGTTCCATAAAAAGAATTACTTAAAAGATTTCCTTCATTGGCGTCATTAATGTTATCTCCATTGGTTCCAATAAAAGAATTATTTACTCTTTGATAACTAGCTGCAATATCAGAATTTGGAGCCGCAGTCACACCATCAGCCAGTGTACCAATATAATTACCCCAAATAAAATTATCAACCGTGCCTGTACCATTTCCATAAATCCCTCTTCTAAAATTATGTATAGAAAAACCAGAAACTTGTACTTCACTTGTAATGATATTAATAGCATCAAACAACTGATCATTTCCGTTTAATTCTACATTTATCGTTCTATTTTCAATAGTACCTTGTACTGAACCTTCTTGAGTGTATGCTGTGACATGAGTTCTCGGATCGCGAATACTTTCTAAGGGACTAATTGGTTCTATGACATGAACACCAGGCCCATCTATCATAAATATGGATGTTTCCCAACCAGGCATCTTGTCAAAATGTATCCCATTAGTAGGTGCATCTTCTTGATCTAAATTGGCATTATTTAATTCGTTGCTATTGTGAATAAACTGCCTTAGAGATCCCTGTCCACTATCATTTGTATTTACTACAACATCGAAATTAAAGCCAAAATCAACATCTGTAAGAGTACTTCCGTTTACTAAAACTGGGGATAACGATTGTACAGTATTTGTCGAGCTACTTAGGGACGATAGATTAAGCATTGCAGTATTTGCAGCTGCATCCTCTAATTGTGGAACAGAACCACCCACTTCATCAACATTTTCAACGAATCCATCACTTTTAAATGTTTGCACAGCATAAGTAGGTTCAGAGGTAGAATTGCTTGCTCGATTTGATACTACAGATTCATTTACGACTCTTACAAAGTAGTTACCAACTATAGGTGCGCTCAAAGTGTAATCTCCATTAACATCGGTAATTGTGGTTTCTATAAATGCACCAGTAGCGCTATACAGCTCCACGATAGCATCTTCTACACCAATTTCACCATTAGCAAAACCAGAAGTTTGGGCAGATGTATTAGCAACAGTATAGTTACGACCATCTCCACCACCATAATTAATGTCTTCGAAAACTGTTCCTTGAATAATAATGCTAGGTGTCCTCAATCCTAAATCAAAACTGTTTTCTCTTTGTCCCGCTGCTAGATTAGCAATTGGAGACAATACTGCATTCGATGCGTCTATCGATACAAGACTTGCATCAGAGTCTACAGAATCGTCCGCTCCACTGTTTGCTGGAGAAAGAGTATAAATAGAATTTGGATAATATCTAATATAATAAGATCCTGGATCTAAGTTTGGAAAGAGAAAAAGTCCACCATCATTTGTAATGGTGTTTCCAACTAATAAATCACCAAAACCCGGTTCGTAAGAGTTGTTTCCATTGGAATCATGATATAACTCAACAATGACTCCATCAAGGCCACTTTCATTTGCATCTTGAATACCATCATTATTTAAGTCCACCCAAATCCTATCTCCTAGTGAGGCATTTGGATCGGGAACAACAGTAACTCCGACTTTAATAGGCTCAGCGGGCAAAAGTTTATCTCCAGTGCTAGCATCAGTTGAAGAATACGCAAAAGAATTCCACGCAATAGTATTTATTGGAGCGCTCAATGGCGTTCTCATTGACCAAAATAAATTAATAGAGTCTTGAGGCGATAAAACAATATTTCCAAAATCATACCTTATTGCTGTAACTGCAGTAAGGTCGAGCGGTGGCACAAGACTCCAGTTTGCATCAATACATCCGACAGGAAAATTATTAGGTATCCCGTCAGAAGGGAATTCCAACTCGTCTCTACAGGGAATAGGAACAGTAGTATACTCTACAGTTACCCCAGCTGGCGGTATAATAGACGAAGCTAACACAGGGCCCCAATCAGATTCTCGTTGATTTGCATCCAAGACTCCCGTATCATTGACATGTGGAAATACATCAATAGCTACCAAATTCGTAATATCGGTTGTAGAAGGGTTTTCTATAGTGATTATATAATCATCTACACCCCCCAATACCGTTCGCCCAATATTTGGAAATCTTGAATAAGCTGTGTCTAAGGTACCAATTACAAATTTTGTGGCTTGAATAGCACTAGAAAATGGTGCTTGCGCAACAGTTACTTCAGTACATTCTTGTCCATAAATTTCATCTGTATCTCCATCCTCATCTAAATCTAGTACATCTTGAGTGTTATAATTAGTTCTTTGTTCTGCACTAAATAGTCCATTACAATTTCGCACCAGAGTACCTGAAGGCACTCCATTCTTAATCATAGCTCGAAACTGGATAGAAAATCTTAAAAAATATTCTGGATTTGGTCTAAGTGTGAAATTATTGCCATGAGCATCATTCCAAACCCATCGTAACATGGTTCTACCTGTTCCATTCCAGTTTTGTATTTCTTCAAAGTGGGGATCAGGAAATCCCGCAAAAGGCACATCATCCATGGCCCAAGTACCAGGCACATACTCTACCTCAATGGGTAGCAAATCGTGTATTGCGTAATTACTATCGGGTAAAGCACTATATCTCATCAACCCTCCACTCACCGTATATGTAAAAGGAACGCCAGCTGAAAATTCTGCAGATGCAATATTATCCCACTTAAAATAACGGGATGTATTTGTTGGTATAGTAACCGTACCAGAATCGCAATCCGCAAAATCATTAGTATCAGAAGTTCCATATGCACAATTAGTTATTACATCACCTATACGTAATGTATCTCCATCTCTGCCAATCTCAGGGAATTGCCCGGTTAAAATTACATTTAAGAAATTTGGATTTTCAATATGAAAATTTCCCCCACCTTCTAAAGCATCAATTTCAATCCGAATATGAGCAACTTCTACTCCATTTGGAAAGCCAAAACTATCTATGTTGTGGAATTCAGATGCGCCTGTGTTTCCTGTAATAATAGGAATCCAATTATTCAAATCGTTTTCTAATTTAACAGAAATAGTGTAGTTAGCGGAAGTACCAGGTACTTCAGTAACAAAAATATTATGCAGCACAAACTCTTGAGGAAAAGTATCAATAATACTAATGTTATTAACAGTATTTAGTCCCAAGTTAAATGGGGTAATCCCATACTCAGCAAATCCATGTGGCATTATATCCATCCAATGATATTTATTAAAACTAAAACCCTCAACATATGTATAGTCTGTTACTACATCCTCAGAAACAATAGTTATGGTATCAGATTCTTGGTTGATTCCACCATTAGAAGAACTAATCGTTGCAGTATTTATTTTTTCTCCAAATGTAGCGCTATTACGTATGACAACTCGAATAACTAACTGTCCAGTAGAACCTGCATCTAAGCCAGTACCATTGCCTTGAGTAAATGTGGCGGTAATAATATTCCCAGAAATGTTAATTGCTGTCCCAGGAGTGGAACTAGAGGCAACAATGTAAGCCATCCCTGTTGGCAGAGTATCTACAATGACGACTTCATCACAGTGCTGAGTAAGGCTGGTACAAGAATAATTGATAATATATTCAAATTCATCAAGTCGATGGGCGACAGCTACTGATGATGTTTTATCTACATTCACCTCAGCCAGTGAGATACTTTTAGTCGTGGCGATAGAGTTCCCATCACAATCAGACTTCACAGTAGCTCTTGTATTTTTCCATTTTTGCGCAATGCTTACTTCATCCTTAATATCCACAGATAGGACTGACCACATGCCTACAAGAAATATTGAAGCAAAAAATAAAGTGAATATTATGGCTGAACTGGATTTCATCGATTACTTATTATAGATCCTAATAAGGGAACTGTATCTGTTATTTAAAGCCCTAACTTGGACTTTAATAATAGTAATAGGCAAATTCGATGCCATCACAAAAAAGGTTTATACGTAAATGTGTTGTTGATTGATAAAATGGTATCTACTCAATATTTTATGGTACATTTTACGTCCAACTAATTCGTCTTATTTTCAATATGTGTTGACTTTACTAAATTTTTGTTGTAAAGAATTACACTGCCATTTCTAGAGTCAAGTAGGACGAAATCATCGTCATTATTCTTTTCTAAAAAGAAAAATAATGAGAATAGTATCGTCAAAGCTATCGGCTTTACTGTGTATTGTGTGGGTATGCCCAGTAGGTATCCGGTAAAAGGGAGAATTGACTAATCGCTTTAAAGACAAATCTGAATTTGGATTGCATTAATACACAGAGTAGACCCCCTGAGCTTAGATGTGTGAACCCCCACGAAAATCGGGACAAGCTTTTCAGGATTATTTTATTCTACCTGCATAAATCTTTATAGAGCCAAGTTACCTAGATCATCCCCAACTGATCGAATGGAATATTTTAATTTCTTTGTGAGAGCGGTAGTAGTGATACAAGCTAGCGCAAGCGACTAATAGGATAAGGAGTAATGACGGCTCGACCTAAGGAGAGACTAAGTACGACTATATCCTATAGGAGTATGAGGTAGTGCGTAAAGCGGATGACGCGACCTGTGACGAAGACCTTTTCGGGATTTGTCACAGGGCTCACCCAATGCATAAAATAAAAAAGCCTGTCTTCGTAGTTCATACAAAGACAGGTTTTCAGCAAGTGCTGTATACGAGATTATGAGGGGCTATATTTCACCCGCTACCGATTCGTTGACATTGACGATGTGGTCTCCTACTCTCTCCAATGAAGAAAACAAATTGGTAAATACCATGGCTGCATCTACGTTATAATTTTCGTTATTTAGGTTTTCCCTATTGAATTTACGCATGGCGTTTCTTTGGATATTGATCTCCTCTTCTAGTTTGTAACATTTTGCGATAGTGGCTTCATCATAAGAAACGAGACTAAGATTACGATTCATTTCATCAAAAGCTCTACTTACAATTTCTATTAAATCATTGAGTTGATTTCTTTGCTCTGGTGTAAAATAGATTTTTCGACTAATCTTGACTTCCACTGTTTTGGCCAATTGATAAAAGATATCTCCTATGCGTTCCATATCGTTACAGATATTGAAAAATGAACGTAACCTTAGTGAGGTTTTGTGAGTCATCTGCTGATCTGACAAATCAGTAATATACTTGGTTATTTCTTCTTCGAACTTATCCGTGATGTCTTCATATTTTCTGAGTTTAGCAATCAAGTCAAAACTATTTTTTTCATCAATAGAATTGATTAGTTCTTTACTGAAGCCGAGCATTCTAGTGGTGATTTCTCCATATCTTGCTACCTCTTTTTGCAACTCTACAGTCGCCAACTCTGGAGTCCTATTAGTAGTGTTGATAAATTTCAACCTTTCCATGCTTTCTTCTGACTCCTTCTCAGGTACTGTCTTGATAGCCATCTTTACCAACCAGGGCACAAATGCAAGCAATAAGAGTACGTTGGTGATATTGAAAAACGTATGAAAAGCCGACAAAGCTATTGGCATCGACTCGGCGCTGGTGTAAGGATTCGCCATACCGAATGTAGACTGCGCAAAATTGGATAATGATGGCAAGATCAAAGGCATCAAAATAACCATCCAAGTAACCCCAATGATATTGAACATCGAGTGGATACGCGCTGATCTTTTTGCGTTTGTATTGCCTACCAGTGAGGCCAACTCCGCTGTAATAGTGGTGCCAATATTTTCTCCTAATATCATAGCTGCTGCCACCTCAAAAGGTAAAATTCCTTGCGAACAAAGCGTAAGTGTAATGGCCATGGCTGCAGAAGAGGATTGGACAACTATGGTTACTATCGTTCCTACAAAGACAAAAAACAATCTAGAAAAAAAACCCCATTGCGTAAACTGTTGCAAAAAGTTTAGTACTTCTGGATTTTGCTTCAAGTCAGGCACTGCTCCCTTCAAATAGCTTAATCCCATAAACAAAATAGCAAAACCGACTATAAATTCTCCCCAATGCTTTACTTTATTTTTACCCGCAAATAACATCGGTACTCCTACGGCAAATAATGGGATGGAATAAGCTGAAAGTTTAAGTTTAAAACCTAATAATGAGACGACCCATCCAGTGATGGTGGTACCAATATTTGCTCCCATCATTACACCTGCCGACTCTACTAATGAAAGCAGACCCGCATTGACAAAGGACACCGTCATCACGGTCGTAGCAGAAGAAGACTGGACCAAAGCCGTAATCAAAAATCCAGTAAACACACCTAGGTACCGATTCTTAGTCATCGTCCGCAAGACATTTCGCATCTGGGATCCTGCCGCCCGTTGAATCCCATCACTCATCAACTTCATACCATATATGAAAAAAGCAAGCGAACCAATTATTTGAACTGCGTCCCAGAAACCGAAGCTGAGACCTGTGGATTCGTCCGCAGCAAATAAACAAGACGATTGAAAAATCAGAATGATAAAAACAGAAAAGATTACTTTGCTAATTTTATTTGAGAACATATTCAATTCCTTTTTTAGGTCTTTTGCGTTGGCCACTGAACCAAAATCGTACTCTAAGGGAATTATTGAGCCAATATACAAGGTTTGTAAGCTAAATCTGATTTCATAATGAGTGCGGAATAAATAGATCTTGAGACTAATTATTCGCTATTTACAAAAGTAATTTTTCTAATGTTAAGCCTAAGTTAAGTATTGCTTCATCCGAATTTAGGCCAGCGTAATACTTTGGCTATCAACCTTTTTTACGCTATAGATACACACTGCAAATTCGGCAATTGAATCGAGTTGGATGTGGAGATAGATATGGGGCCATCCCTGCGGTTTTGGCTCTACTCGTAGACGCATACCATGCGTCTACACCCACGCCTCCAAAAAACCTTGGGTCGCGTCGTCCGCTTCTATAGGATGTGGGGCCAGCGCATCATCAATAAAATTTTTGATTTTTATTTGTTGGTTACAATAGAGAATTTTATTGATGGCACACACCACATCCTATACCACTTCCACCGCTTGTCCTCTAGGGCTTCCGCCTGAACCGGCTCGCCTAGTATAATTACTTCGAGATGCAACTTCTTGAAATGGTAGACGCAATATCTTGCGGGTTGGAGATACAATATCTTGATCGTTGGAGATGCAATATCTTGCGGGTTGGAGACGCAATATTTTGCGTCTCTAGGGATCTGGTATGATTTGCATTTGGTGGAAAGCTTCCATGGTAATTTCCATTCTAATTTTGGGAAATTTGCTCATATCAAATTCTTCAGATGGGTCTATATTGACAGCAAATAAATACGTCTTGGGTTTGGTTTCAAGCCAACCTACAAACCAAGCATTGTTTTGCCCATCGCTGATAGACCAACCCGTCTTTCCACTCAAGGCAAAGTGTTCATTTTCTTCCAAGCGCATCATATTTTTCACTATTTTTTCGGTACGCTTCGAAATAGGAAGTTCGGCATTATACAATCTTTTGAGAAAATCCAACTGTTGAAATTGGCTAATGCGAGAGGCACCTTCTAACCAAAACATGTCAATATTTGATGTGTCAAATTTCATATTCCCGTAGTCTAGCTTTGCCACATATGCGGACATTTTTTGTGCTCCTATTTTTCTAGCTAACTCTTGATAACAAGGGACACAAGAGTACTTGAATGCATCTCGAAAAATTAAATCTTGGTTCCAATTTTTAATACTTCTTGTTTGTCCGTCCCACTTAAAGAGAGTGCTATCACTTTGTACTATCCCTGACTCTATCCCTATAATAGAATTGGGAATCTTGAAAGTAGATGCGGGAAGTTTCCCAATTCGAGCCTGATCAAAATCGTTGGAAAAATACGCATTGTCTTTTATATCATAAATTAAAATCGAGCCAGTTAATTTTGCGGAGTCGAGTATGAATTGAAATTCTGAAGTATACTTTTCTAAAGGAGTAGTGGTATGAGTAGATGATTTGGTAGGAACCTTTTCGGTATTGCAAGAAAGAAGAAGCATTATCCAAAATAAGGCAATTGGGAGGCATCTCATGTTCTAATTATTGACAACAGCAAAAGCAAAATGATTAACCATTGCTTCTAATTCTGAAAGACGTTTGTTTTTGTTGAGACTGGTCAATCGAGGAAGGTGCTCCGCATAATATAATTGATTGTTGACCATCTCAAAAAGTGTGGATCCTAGACTTTTAGCGTATCTGAATTGTGGATTTATCTCTTCAATTATCTTAGCAATACGGCTGACCAACTCCTTGTAAGGTAAAAAGAAGCCGTACTTATTTTCTTCATCTATACTAGAGATATGGTATGCCTTAGAGCTCTCTTTCATAATTACCTTAAAGAGCATATTTTCATTGATATAATCACATAGTTTTGATTCTTTGCTGGCATGAATCATATGGTGTAAGGCGATGTTGAGCTTTTCAGAACTATCTTTGACATTCATGGTTTGGATATCAATAAGATAAGTAACCCACTCCCAATACCAACAATTGAGATAGACTAATAATAAGTGCTTATTTTCAAAATATCTATAGATAGAGACTTCAGATGAAGACATTCTTATGGCTAGTTTACGAAAGGTAAACGATTCAAATCCTAGCTCATCCATCAGATCTATAGCATTATCTAGTAGTCTTTGACCGTATTCTGAATCTTGGGGATCTTTTAGGTAGAGTTTCTCAGGTAACTCAAATCTTAATTTTAAAGACATAAATCACAATTTTAACAAAAATAGTAAATACTCATTAAACAATAAGTATAAACAAGCGTTCTCGTAAGTAATACTAACATGTATACACATTATTACTAAAAATGTTTAAAATCAACTTATATGAAATTTATCGTCCGAAATCAAGCAGCCGTACCCAATAAATACATACGATTTGCTAAATGGAAAATTTTGAAACTAAGTAGAAAGTATCACAGATTGATATACAGCGAAATATATATAAAAAATATCTCCTCTAGCCCTGAACGCTACGAAATCACAGTAAAGATGGGAGTACCAGGACCGGATATAGTAGTTTCTACCAAATCTAGAAGCTTAAAGAGCGCTTGGTCAGAATTATCCACAAAAATAAAGCGGCAGCTAAACAAACATAATAAGCTTAATAGTGCTTATTAAATCTAAGGAACATCTTTTATTAATTAATTTAGCGAATGAGCTCAACTGCTACTAGGCCTCTAAGGCGATTTAATCAATTACTTTCCTTAGAAAGGCAAGATATATATCAAGTATATATTTACGCTTTTTTCAATGGTGTTGTAAATTTATCTCTTCCGTTAGGTATCCAAGCAATTGTAAATCTTATCCAAGGAGGAAGAATTACAACCTCGTGGTATATCCTTGTGGCATTGGTCATATTAGGCATAGCGCTTACAGGGATATTGCAGCTAATGCAACTAAGAATAGTAGAGAATCTATCGCAGCGTATATTTAGTAATGCTTCTTTTGAATTTGCATTGCGCATACCCAAGATCAAGTATGAAGCTTTTAGAGACTACTATGGTCCTGATCTAGCCAATCGCTTCTTTGACACCCTGACCATTCAGAAAGGGCTCCCTAAGATACTTATTGATTTCTCTTTGGGTATTTTCCAGATTGTAGTGGGCCTGATTGTATTAAGTCTATATCACCCATTTTTTATTATTTTTAGTATCCTGCTGCTTATTATAGTATATCTAATAATCGCTGCCACTGGACCGAGGGGATTGCGCACAAGTATTCAAGAATCATCAGCAAAATATAAGATAGCCTTCTGGATTGAGGAAATAGCAAGAAGTAAATTATCGTTTAAATTAGCGAGTGACAACAAGATTGGATTGAGCAAAACTGATGAACAAGTTGACTCCTACCTTACTGCGAGAGAAGATCACTTTAATGTTATTATATCTCAGTCTTTATACCTTATAATATTTAAAGTACTAGTAGCTTCAGGGCTTTTGATAACTGGAAGCATGCTCGTTTTTAATGAACAGATGAACATAGGGCAGTTTGTTGCAGCAGAGATCATCATTATCCTAATTATTGCATCGGTAGAAAAGATAATCAAGACGATAGAATCAATATATGATGTGCTTACAGCACTAGAAAAAATTGGGTTTGTTTTCGACAAGCCTTTAGACGAATTTGAAGGAGTAATGCTAAAAAAATCGAATGAGTCATTTTCTATCACTGCAGAAAATCTTTCTTATAGGTATCGAAATGCAGCTACTAATAATTTAGAGAATATCAATTTCACAATCCCAAACAACACTTCCACAGTGATTGCAGGGCCACCTAGTTCTGGAAAATCGACGATTTTAAAAATCTTGGCTGGAGTGTTAGAGCCAGCAGATGGAATAGTGAAGTACAATGGCTTTCCAATCAAATCGTTGGATTTCGACAAACTCAAGGAAGAAATAGGCTTCTGCCTTAGCAATGGTGAAATATTTCATGGTACCATACTTGAAAACATATCCATGAATCGTCCAAATGCGACACCTGAACATATCAATAAAGCGATTAACTTAACAGGCTTATCCCCGTACCTGTCTCGAATGCCATTGGGCTTCAAGACCGTAGTTGATCCCGAAGGAAATAAGACTCCTTCAAATGTACAAAATAGGATTTTGCTTGCGAGGGCTCTAGCCACCAATCCCAGGTTATTAATTTTAGAGGATCCACTAGATCATGTAAATCAAGATGAAAAAGCTTCAATTATTAAAACCATAACATCTAAGGAGAATAGGTGGAAGATAATCGTCGCTTCTGTAGATGATATATGGCAAAAATATATCCCTGGAAAAATTGAAATTAATAACGGAAAAATAATCTCAAGTTAACTTATTGTTATGTTGAATATCACACATACTTCGGTTTCGAAATACATCGATCGCTCTAAGTATAAATCGTTTAGGCATCTTGAGAATAGAAAAATATCAAGAGCACTACCGCATATATTGATAGGTCTTTTTATTGTATTTATTTTGAGTATGTTTCTACCATGGACTCAAAACATTCGCTCTAACGGTTTTGTAACGACGCTAAATCCCTATGACAAACCGCAAAATATACAATCCTTAATCGGAGGAAAAATAGATAAGTGGTATGTCAAAGAAGGAGATTTTGTGAATATTGGCGACACAATAGTGAGGCTTACTGAGGCCAAGGCGGAGTATCTTGATCCAGATTTGTTAGCCAATACCAAAGTACAGCAAGATGCCAAATTGAGATCTGTAGACGCCTATACAGAGAAGCAAAAATTTCTTGCCGATCAACTAGTTGCGTATAAAGAATTAAGAAAAACAAAAATACAACAGCTAGACATCAAACAACAGCAAATAGATATAGAAATCACTTCTATAAACCAAGATTTAATAGCTGCGCAAACCTATGCGGAGAATGCCGCTAATCAATTGGATAGAATGGAAACAATGTATAAAAAGGGAATAAAATCTCTGACGGACTTAGAAACCAAGAAGCTATCCAATAGAGAAGCAGAGGCTAAACTGCTATCTGTACAAAATAAATTAACAAAACTACAAAATGACAAGCTTAACCTAGTTCAGGAGAAAGGCTTTGTCCTATCTGACTATGAACAAAAAATTGCTAAAACAGAGTCAGATATACAGTCGGCCAATTCGTATCGATTTTCTTTGGAAGGAGAGTCTAACAAATTGCAGTCGAAATATAATCAATTGCAGCAGAGACAGAATGCTTATGTTATAACCTCGCCTATCAAAGGTCGTATTACCAAAATACTAAAGAATGGAATCGGTGAGTTTCTAAAAACACAAGATGACATAGCTACTATCGTTCCTACAGAATATCAGCGTGCCGTAGAACTCTACGTGGAGCCAGTAGATATGCCTTTGATTAAAGAAGGTAAACAGGTTCGTTTACAATTTGATGGATGGCCTGCTATTGTATTTAGTGGATGGCCAAACAATTCATTTGGAACCTATTCTGGAGAGGTATATGCTATTGATAACGACATTAGCGAAAACGGAAATTACAGGATAATCGTCATAGAGAATGATGAGGAAAAGGAATGGCCTGATTTAATTAGAATAGGATCAGGAGCGCGAGGACTTTTACTACTAAATGATGTCAGAGTTTATTATGAGTTATGGAGAAAATTAAATGGTTTTCCTCCTGATTTTTACGAGCCTAGTAAAACAAAAAAAGTGAAGAATAAGGCTCCCATTAGAAAAGTAAAATAAATGAAGTTCTACAGTAGAAAGCTTATAAAACCTGGAGATTTAAATGCAAATAACTCCCTATTTGGTGGTGCCTTACTCAAATGGATAGATGAAGAAGCAGGTATCTATGCGATGACTAAGCTTGACTCAAAGCAAGTAGTGACAAAATTCATATCTGAGATAGACTTTGTAAGTTCTGCCAAACAGGGAGATGTCATTGAAATAGGATTGGAGTTTAAAGCCATTGGGCGTACTAGTATTACTTTCTCATGTATTGTCAGAAACGTATTTACAAAGAAAGCTATCATAGCTATAGAAAAGATAGTATTTGTAAAAATAGATGCGGAAGAAAAACCCGTACCTCATGGAAAAACAATAGAAACCATGAATGTTCAGAATCAAGTTTAATGAATATATTTACTACATATCTAATTACATTAATTTTCTTCTTTGCATTTGCAGGGCGTACCCATGCTAATGATACACTATATTTAAATACCTACTTAGAGATGATTTCAAAAAATCATCCTTTGATACAAAAGGCGAATCTTAATGAAGAAATTGCAACAGCAAATATCCTGAAAGGAAAAGGCGCTTTAGATCCTAAGATATATTCAGATATTGATAGAAAGCAATTTGACGACTTAGACTATTTTACAGTGTGGCAATCTGAAGCGAAAATTCCTACGGTTTTACCAATTGACTTCTCTGTTGGATATGAAAGAAATGATGGTATCTTTTTGAATAATGAAAATAACGTCCCTCAAAATGGCTTGGTGTATGGTACTATAAATTTGAGTATACTAAGAGGACTGCTTTTTGATGAACAGAGATACAATATCCAGAATGCTGAAATAAAAGGTCTTAAAAATTTAATCGAGAGGGAGATAATCACAAGGGAAATTATTTTTCAATCCATCAATACTTATTTGGATTGGGCTTCAAAAAACAACACCCTAGATATCAGCAATGAATTTTTGGATTTAATTTTTGACAGACACTTGAATGTAATTCAGCTTTACGAAAACGGGGATATACCCGCTATAGACACCTTGGAGTCAAGACTCAATTTAAACTCTGCTGAAAAATTGCGCTTAGAATCAAGAAACAATCTAATAAAAGCGAAAGAAAAATTAAGTCTGTTTATATGGAATGACAATGGCGACCCGTTACAAATAAATAGCGTAGTAGTGCCTATGGCACTGCAGGAACTAACCAGTTTATTAAGAGAAATGTCTATCATCGTCAATCCTGATTTTATAGAAGACCCGCTAATTGCTAAAATTGAAAATGAAATAGAGACTATAAATTTAGATACTAGATTAGAAAAAGAAAATCTAAAACCTCAATTAGACTTAAAATATAATACCATAATAAATTTGGGAAAAGTAGATTTAGATCCCACATTTACGTTAAACGATTATAAATATGGCGTTACTTTTCAATATCCAATTATTAATCGAAAAACCAAGGGTCAGATTAGGATCAATGAAGCTTTGACTGAACAAAATGCACTAGATAAGGTGGAATACTTAGGACGACTCAACAATAAATATGTGGGTTTGGTGTCTAGAGAAAATATTCAAAATAATATTCTGGATGTAGCGAACGAAAAGCTAGCCAATAGTCAGCTATTATATAATGCAGAAGTATTAAAATTCAGCCTTGGAGAATCTTCAATATTTTTGCTGAATAGTAGAGAAAGGAAGCTCCTTGAGGCACAGATTGAGCTCATAAAGAGTTATCATTCTCTAGGTATGGTATTTAGTGAATTGTATTATTTAAAATTAGGTCAAGAGTAAATCCCACAAAAATTACTCTTTTTGACAAAAAAATCTCCCTTTTGCAAATACAGCCGATGGATATCTGATTCATATCAGTGTAATGAGTTAATTGTTATAGATATTGGTTGTATTAGTATTTTGGATGGCATTTTTTTGATGTGTATCCCCCAGAAAAAAATCGGGACAAGCGCTGCCGGGGTTCTTTTCTTACTTCTGAACATTCCTACAGAATAAAGAGTGGATTCTACCTTGCTTAGGACGAAAATTTAGGCTTACATTTGAGGTGTGATATTATTTTGACATTTGGAGACTCAGATTCTCTACTAAATTTTTAAACTATGCTTAATTTGTTTTCAGAAGGTGGCCCATTAGCGATGGGTATACTTAGCCTTATTCTACTTTCCCTGGTAGCCATATTTATCATGACATTGATAAAGAAAGGTGAAGAGAAACAAATCAATCAATCACTACAATGGTTAAAATCTTTAGGTACATTAGGATTAGTTGTTGGAATATTTTTCCAATTGATTGGACTTTACACCGCCTTTTCTATTATTGAGAATGCGCAAGGAATATCTCCATCCATCTTAGCAGGCGGTTTAAAGATTTCGTTAATCACCACACTATATGGATTGTTGATTTATGTTATTCATCTTGTATGTACGATGATTTTAAGACGAATGCACTAGTGATTTTGCTGAATTGTGAACTAAAAGAAGGCGTTACTTTCTAATATCGGTTAGCATTGCATAATTGTGCATATGCCCATTTAAAATAGTAGAATTTCACTTGGATAGAAAAGCATTTCAGTTTTTACAGCTTTAGCTTTTTGTTCCATTTTAACATATGTGAATAAACTCGATTCTTAGATAGAAAAAGTTTCTGCCATCTGATAGTTCACTAAATCAGCAATTGACTTGTCGTGTTTGTATTCAAGTATGATTTGCATAATCCATTTACTGTCAAGGTTACTTTGATCTTTGTATTTATTTCGCCTAAATTTTGATCAGCCGTTTTTTGGGATTAGCCAATAACTCTCCGTAAGAATTTATACTATCAACAAGTACACAATACACTTTGCTAAAGAATTTTTCTCTAGCAATTTACGTTTTTTGCTGATGCAAAATTGCTACAAATTGAATACAATTAAAATACGTAATTACCGTATACGTATTATTACGTATTTTAATGCTAGTATTTAATAAAAAGGATAGAGACCAAACTTCTTAGAAACATGCAAAACCTCTCTAATTGAATTAATAGGAATAGATTCACCTCTTTCTAAAAAGGAGATTTTCACTTTTTTAATAATGTTTTCAATGTGTTTTTCTACAGTTCTGATGCTATTCGACTTCAGCGCCTCCTGAATTTCCTTGTTGTTGTATTGATTATCTTTCAACTCCAAAATCTCTTTTTCCTTAGGAGTAAACTTCAGTTTTAGCTCTAGAGCGTTCATTTCATAGAGATCTCTCATAATAATACTGTAGTTGGACGAATAAAATGAAAGTGAAACAAAAGGCAAAGGATTCTCTGATACTTCCCATGTACTTAGCTGGGATATTGGCTGCCCTTCATTTGTTACTCTGAACAAATAGGATGATCTTTCCACCTTTAACACTTTACCACTTTTATGCTTTACTCTGAACGCCAGTTTGTAGTAATCTTTAAGTGCCTTAAACTCATATGATTTGGTAATTAGACTGTAAGTTAGGTTATCGTATCTGACTTTGTGTTTTATATCGTCTTCATGGACAATATGCACATCCGATTTTTTGCAGTTATTTATAGCTGCAAGAGTAAATTCTTCGTCTTGGTACCCTAGACAATTGAAAATATTCACTTTATTTACAATCTTTTTTTGAACAAGGTCGAATTCAGTAAGAAATTTGTTAGTACCCATCATACCTCTTTCTACTTCCTTAAACCTTGCATCATAGTCTTGAATATCAGACAGAAAGCCTCCTTTTACCCTTAGTAAGCTTTCATCTCTAAATCGCTGGACTCTTTCAAAATCTATCAATGTTTAAATAATTTGGGGGTTAACTAGTTGTATACTTATTTTATGTAAAAATAGGCACACGCTATTGTAAACCAGCTAAGACAAATTTCCAAGCTAATTGTTTAATACTTCCCCTGTTCTTATCACTTCAGAAAAAAATCGAAGCTTCTTGACTTAAACACCAGTTGCGCTCTGTTTTTAGGGATGTTCAGAAATATTATGATTCGTGCTCTACAATAAGCCTATA
The DNA here is from genome assembly GCA_937923345.1 of uncultured Saprospiraceae bacterium. Lineage (GTDB taxonomy): Bacteria > Bacteroidota > Bacteroidia > Chitinophagales > Saprospiraceae > JALZVN01. Next base: position 11,490 of record CAKZVJ010000148.1, on the reverse strand, counting down.
AAATAACAAAACCCTAAGGGCCCCAATAATCAAAATAAAATATAGTCCCTTTCTTAATACTAAAGCCAATCGTCCCTCCACAGGTTATCGTATGTTCTCCTGCATCTATTTCACCTTTTTCGTTAATCGCATAGTTCCATATTGCTCCATCAACGTAAATAGGACCACATCCCCCACCGTTATCATCTACTACAACCAAATATGTTTTCTGATCTATTGACTTCTCCTCTCTCCCTCTCAGTATACCATCGGTACAGCTCAGAAGCACAGAAAATGCAATAGTAAATGTGGCAATTAGTCTCTTCATCATATTGTTAAATACAGCTCAATTATTTATAATCTTGAAGCCTTTACTCCACTTTCTAATTGGAGATTCCACAAATTTATGCAGTAGCATACTCATAAGGATAGTGGCAATAAAGTAAATCATAAATTCAATAAATATAGGGAATTCTAGTTTCTTAATTTCGATCAGCATGCCAGGCACAAAATTATGCAGCAAATAGACAGCATAGGATAGCTTACCTCCATATACCAAGTATTTGTATTCAAACATAAGACCAATTCCACCTTTAAAGCCCACCACAAGCAATGCAATAAAGCCCGCACATAATACACCAAAAATAGACCTAAAAAATACCCAAACATATGTACTTTCTGTATGAAAAATCAGCAAAGAAGCATAAACAATTATCAATCCTACAGAGATAAAAGTCCTAATGCGTTTATCGGAGAAAAATCTCAGGAACTGTGCCTCATCACGATGCAAGAAGTAAGCGAGCAGAGCACCAAACATGAATAAGTCCAAGCAAGAAAATGTATGTATATAGACCGTAAAATAGTCTGACGTACTTATAAATGACAAATGCCGAAAAGCAAGAGAAAAAGAAGCTATGCTAAGAATCAGAAAAGGTAATAGAGAACGACGCATGAGCAAAAGCAGGACAGGCCATACTAGGTAAAAATGCTCCTCGACAGATAAAGACCAAAAATGGGAAAAGATACTATTCTACTTCTGTACTTGTATAAAATAAAAATTACTGGTATAGGTAAAATTAAATACAAAGGCCTCGCGTATCTCTCCTTGATTAAAAATGGTAGCCAGTATCAAGACAAAATAGTATAAGGGAAATATCCTAAGGCTCCTTCTGGTTAAAAAAGAAAATAATGCTTTTACTAGACTGGTCTTACTGTGTTGCGTTTTATCTTTTAACTTTAAGAGTTGGTGAGAAATAAGGAAACCACTAATCACAAAAAACAAATCTACTCCTATAAAGCCTAACTTCAATCTGTCAATCCATGGTATAAAATGTAACCAATGAGCAACTAGCACTCCTAGCGCGGCAAAGAATCTTAATGTATCAATTTGTTTATAATAGCGCAATAGTTTTTATTTCGTCACTTGCTTCAATACAGCAATCATATTATGTACAGTAGAAAACTCATCAAAACCTATGACCCTCCCATATTCAAAAAGTTATCAACCTCTTTCAGTACTCTTTCATTCTGTTCTAACCAAATCATATGACCAGATTTCTCTAAAATTAAATACTGTGAATTATCCAATTTTCTATGAAGACTGAGCATACTATGCTCCTTAATAAAATCATATTTTCCTCTTATTAATAATACACTCCCTTGGTATTCTTTAATTCTTTTCTTTACACTTTCTATCTTTCTCATGCTTTTTGTGACCAATTTACTCACATCCGAATTTCCATCAGATTTATTCAGAAACCAGTACATAGCAGTTTTAATATTATCCTCATTGAATACGTAGTGTCTTGCATTTACAGCATGCCTTAATCTATAATAATGGTTTCGATCTTTTACATGGTTCATAACTTCAAGTATCTTCTTCTCCTCTGGCAACCTATCCTGAATTTCAACGTCTGGAAAATGTAAAAAGTCATCTTTCGTATTATATCTACTAATGTCAAATGTGGCGCTTAAAATCAATTTATTCACCATTTCAGGATATTCCATTGCGTATAATAAGGCATAGGCTCCACCAAATGAATTGCCCAATACATCCCATCTATCAATACCTAAGTACGTTCGACACCGCTCAATATCTTTAATCATTTCATGCAGATTAACTGTCTCAACAGTGAGGGAATCAAGTATTGATTTTCCTGTCCCTCTTTGGTCAAAGATTATGACTTTCCTATTTTTTGCCAACTGATTAACAGTATCCATATAGCCAATTCTAGGGAATCCGGGACCACCATTTAAAAACAAAAGAGGCTCTCCTTCTCCTACTACAACTCCGTTTAGTACTCCAAAATTTGTATCTATTGTAAACTCAGTTTGACAATTTGCGCATGTACAGCAAATTAAAATAATTAGTACACTTATTAATCTCATTATTAAACTTAACACATTTAAAGCTATAGCTTTATTTTAAAAAATACTTATAATCCTTATAGCACACCCCCTCACAATTCAACACTCCCCCATAACATAAAGAGATCTAGCATTGGCTCTTTCTTAAAGATGTAGAATTTTCTGTTAAAAATATTTACAGGGAGTCCTATGATATTCATAGCTGCCCAAGTACGTTTAGCTTTGGAGCTCTTCAAGCTAGCTTGCGCCTTTATATTCATAATGGTTGCCGAAGCACCATATCCTAGCACTACAGGGCCCGAATCCACATCCATGGCATTAGAAGCATCTACATTCTCCTTCACCAGTTGAATGCCCAAATATTCGTCTACAAAGATATCTTTATACTTAGTATTATATTCTGTCACGCCCTCATAAGCTACCTCACTTAAACAATATAGCATCATTGCATTAGACGATCCTCTTATTTTTGACTGATTGCTTCCAGCATGATTTATCAAACCAGATGGATGGGTTGCGCCGTCAAAGATTTTGTTTAACCAATTCTTTTGCAGTTGGGTATCTCTCAAAGAAATCACTCCTATCAAATTATCTGCGGGCCAATTTGAGATGGGATAAGAATCCAAAATTCGCAGACTATCCCTTTGCGTTGTACTTAAGCTATTTTCTATTTGCTGTGATGCATGATTTACTTTCTCTGATATGGAAGAGTATTTGAATAGTTGACTATCTATATAAGTCGAGTATACAAAATTGGACCAGCCATTAAAAAACATTCCATACTCAGGAATCATATTTTTATTAAATACACGCTTGGATCTATCAGATTGAATCCTCTTGATGCAGCGGTCCACAATCTTGGCGTATTCTGCATTTTGACTTCCATTCTTTTCACAATACTCTATGGTGGATAGGGCTAAAAGGGAATTGCTAAACACTTTGCCTTCTGGAAATCTTCGTTGCAGTTTGTCGTCATAGCCTTCCTCTAATATGCTTGACAAATAGGATATTTGATTTTGGATAGATCTATTTCTAAGATGTTTGTTGAAAGGAGTAAGTAAACAAAAAAGTACATACGTAATGAGTATGTATGCAATATATTTTATTGTCTTTTTTATCACTTTTTTTTGATTGATTAGAACGCTGTTTTAATTTAATGTCTAATATAAAAAAAATACTTCGCTCTTCTTTATTTAAACTTTGTAATACCAAATATTTCCCCCCAGCCAAGTGGTAGTAGCGATATGAGTAGTGCTAGGGATTCAATGAAGGTCGTGCTAGAGGTGGATGAGCGAGCGAGCGAATACGCATCTAGTGCATACCTGAATAGATCCCTAGGGCTAGGAATACAAGCGGATGACACGACCCCACCATTAGAGACCAGTAGAGACGAGGCGCGCCTCGTCTCTACTGGTCTCTAATGGTGGGGATGGCTCCAAACAAAAAATCATAAGATCAGGAACTTACAGCATCCCCTCGAGTACCTTCCATATATTGTCTGCTGCGATGATTTGGCCTTTTGCATTGGGGTGCTTGCCGTCTCTCAATAATAGATCTGGATGTCCAGCGACGCCATCCAAAAAGAAGGGCACAAAAGTAATGTTGTGCTCCTTGGCGAGGTCCTTGAATATCTGATTGAAGGCCTTGACGTAGTCGTCGCCCATATTCGGGGCAGCCATCATCTCGCAGAGGGCGATTTTGATATTGGCGTTTTTAGCTTTTACTTTGGTGATGATGGCAGACAAATTTTTGCGCGTTTCTTCAAGCGGCAATCCTCGAAGCATATCATTGGCGCCCAGCTCGAGAAAGAAGATATCGACCTTTTGCTTCATCACCCAATCCAAACGCTGGAGGCCACCAGAGGTCGTCTCGCCACTCAGACCGGCATTGACCACTGTGTAGTCAAGCGCCAGAGAATCTATCTTGTCCTCGATGCGTGAAGGAAAAGATTGGTCATCCTCCAAGCCGTAGCCCGCCGTAAGACTGTCTCCATAGAAGAGCACCACTTTCTTATCCGACTTGGCCTTTTCCGTCTCCTTTTTTGCCATCGTTTTGTCCTCCTCCTTGGGGGTATTTGCTGTTGAGGCATCTGCTCCACAAGTCCATGTACACAAGGCAAGCCCTAACAGCGCCAACATGCTCGTGAGCGAAGGCCCATGAAATCTAAACAAAGTAACTTGAGCCATTTTTTGCATTCGTATAGGATAATCGTTCATTTGTAGAATAGTCTATTGATTCTTAAAACGAATTTACGTTTTATTGGTTGTAAGTCCGTACTGTTTAGTGGAAAACAAATAGCCGGACCACAGACGACACCTACAAAACTACAAGTCAAACCAATACGGTATCTTAGGCCGTAAAATAAAGACAATATAAATCACATGATTCTCGAAGCAAAGGAGATTTTTAAAATATATAAAGGAGTCAATAAGGACTTGACGGTTTTGGACAATGTCAACTTCACGGTGGATAAGGGAGAGATTCTCTCTATCGTAGGGCCATCTGGCTCTGGCAAAACGACTCTATTGGGACTGTGCGCTGGGCTTGACAATCCGAGTAGTGGGCTACTCAACTTGGCCGGAGAGCCGATCAGTCAGATGACAGAAAACGAAAAGGCAGCACTGCGTAATCGTAAAGTGGGATTTATTTTTCAAAATTTTCAATTGCTGCCTACTTTGACAGCGCTTGAAAATGTGATGATCCCACTCGAACTCCAAGGCCGGGCGAAAGGTGCAAAGGCCAAAGCCATCGACCTACTCGAGCGGGTCGGTCTTGGCGGTCGTCATGACCACTACCCTAGCCAACTGTCCGGTGGGGAGCAACAGCGGGTATCGCTAGCGCGCGCGTTTAGCAATGATCCAGAAATCCTGTTTGCCGATGAGCCGACAGGAAATCTGGATGAAGAGACGGGGAGCATCGTAGAGAAATTATTATTTGATCTCAACCAAGAAATGAAGACGACCCTCGTGATCGTCACGCATGATCTGGAGCTCGCTAACAAGACGGACCGCATCATCAAACTCAAGGGTGGAAAAATCATAAGTGATCAATCTATCAAAACGACAGCAAGCTAATGAATGGGTCTCTCATCGTAAAAACGGCCATCCGCGATAGCAGAAAAGACAGGTCTAAGTTGTTGCTATTTATGTCCTCGATCATCTTGGGTGTGGCGGCACTGGTCGCCATCAATTCGTTTAACGACAATCTAGTCCGCGACATCGACAATCAATCCAAGTCCCTGTTGGGAGCAGACATGACTGTCGGCGGCAACAAGCCCATTCCCGAATCACTGCTCGCTGCTCTTGATTCTATTCCTTCTGAAAAATCTACCGAGGTGGAATTGTTCTCCATGTCGTATCTGCCAAGTGTAGACCAAAGTCAGTTTGTACGACTCAAGGGATTGACTGGGGACTTCCCATATTATGGTAAGCTCATCACCGAACCTAACTCGGCAGCCAACACTTATAAGACTGGTGCGAATGCGCTGGTGGATGACGGCATGATGATACAGTACAAGCTCCAAGTGGGTGACTCCATCAAGTTGGGCGATCAGACATTTCTCATACAGGGTAGGCTGATGAACGCCTTTGGCAACGTAGATGTCGGCACCTCTTTTGCGCCCTCCGTATATATAGGAGGGGATCAAGTAGCGGCGACTAATCTCCTACAGCCAGGCTCCTTGGTCAATTATAAAAACTACTACAAAGTCGATGGAGACATCGACCTCGACGAATGGGAGGACTCCAGAAGGAGGATGTTGCGCAACGAGGGGATGCGTGTCACCACCATCGAAGATCAAAGAGAAAATCTGCAAGAAGCGTTTTCCAACCTCAATAATTTTCTAAACATCGTAGCGCTAATCTCTTTACTGCTCGCCTGCATCGGGGTCGCGAGTAGCGTACTCATCTACGTCAAGACAAAAGTACAAAGCATCGCCATCTTGCGCTGTCTCGGCATGAAAGGAGAAGAAGCCTTCATGGTGTATTTCTTACAAATATTTTTTCTCGGTACGCTGAGTGTATTATTAGGCGTCCTCATTGGTAGTCTTATTCAAGTTGTATTGCCTATCGTACTCAAAGGATTTTTGCCCTACGAGGTCAACATGACCGTGTCGACGAGTGCGAGCATCAAAGGATTTTTCATGGGGGTACTGATTACTACTTTATTTGCACTAGGTCCTCTGCTTGGCGTCCGAAATATCACACCGCTCAAAACTTTGCGGATCAGTGACGAACCGGTCAAAGCAGATCCTTTGCGCTGGCTGGTGTACGTACTCATCGCCTTGACCGTATCTGGATTTATGTACTCCTTGACCGAGTCTATAAAAGATGCTGCCCTATTTACCATCGGGATATTGGTCGCATTCTTGGTCTTATTTGGAGTCGCAAAATTAGTGACCTGGTCTGTCAAGAAATTTTTTCCACAAGGTGGGAGTTTTGTCTTACGCCAGGGACTCGCCAATCTGTATAGACCGAATAACCAAACGCAAACTCTAATCGTCTCGATCGGATTGGGAACAGGCATATTGACTCTACTATTTATCTTACAAGGACTCATACTCGGCAATGTCGAAAGTATGGGTGCCGGCAACCAACCCAACACCATCGTATTCGGCATAGAGGCTAGCCAGAAAGAGGCAATGGAATCTATAGCGCAATCGCATGACATGCCCGTCATCCAACACGTGCCCGTGGTCACCATGGAACTCACTGGATGGAAAGGTAAAACCAAAAAAGAATGGCTCCGGGATACTACTGTCAGAGTTTCTCGTCGTGCCACGAGCAGAGAGGCGCGCGTGAGTTATCAGGCAGAGATGTCTCCCGACGAAGAACTCATCGAAGGAAAGTATACTGGTGTGCATGATGGCGGAGATTCGATTATGATTTCTCTCGATCAGCGATATGCGCGGGGTCTTGACTTATCGCTTGGCGACGAGATGGTTTGGAATGTCCAGGGTGCCTTGCTTAAAACCTACGTGGGTAGTTTTCGCGAGATCAATTTCCGAAAGATGGAGTCGCGGTTTTTTATTCTCTTCCCTACCGGTGTGCTCGAGCAGGCTCCTCAGTTTATGATACTCGTCACCAAGTCGCCCAACAAGCAAGTCACCGCAGACTTTCGCAATGACGTGGTCAAGGCCATGCCCAATGCCTCAGTCATCGATCTCGGCAATATCCTTGCGACACTCAACGACATCATCACCAAGGTGAGCTACGTCATCAAATTCATGGCGGGTTTCAGTATTCTTATTGGCCTTATTGTCCTCATCAGTTCGCTGTTCTTATCCAAGTTTCAGCGGATTCGCGAGAGTGTTTTACTGCGTACGCTTGGTGCCGTCGAAAAGAAAATATATCGCATCAACGCTGTGGAATACACTGCACTCGGCTCCTTGTCCGCTTTGACGGGTATCTTGCTAGCGGTTGCTGGTAGCTTCCTCCTAGCCAAGTTCGTCTTCGAGCTCGACTTTGATTTGAACTGGCTCCCGATTATCGGCATCTTCTTTTTCATCGTTTTGCTTACCGTAGCGATTGGGCTGTGGAATAGTCGCGATGTGGTGAAGCGTAGTCCGCTGGAGGTGTTGAGAAACGTTTAGAGTCAGGGGACTAGGTGTCTAGGTATCTAGGTATAAGGCAGAAAACAGCAATCTATTTCTAAGCCCCAATTTGCTTTTTTTTGAACACGGGAGAAAAGCATTAATCATTGGTAATTGAACATTGATAATTGTCTCTGAAAGAGACCCATTGATAATTGTATTTTTTTGGGCGATGGCCGGGCTCCTTCAGGCTCCGCGTTCGCTGCGGTCCGCGGGACTAGCCTCTTGAGGAGGCTACCTTACATATCCCTATCGCGGTTTTTCCTACGGAGTCTGTATACAGATTTATGAAATACCCCTTATATGATTTTTACTCAAATGGTAGCGCATAAAAATCTGAATCTCTCTCTATAGCGGAGATTAATTTCTCAATCAAATTAGGATTATGCACACCTTCCAACTCAATTAACTTGCTTGTTTTGAAGGTTGAGAGACTCATTAATAATCCAAAATTGTCTGCATAAAATTCACTTACATTTGGCATTCTTTTACAAAAAATACATGATGATCTTTTTACAATATCATAGTTTTCACCATCAATTGTGAAGGTCTTAACTTCTACAATTTTCCTATTGACAGTATCTAGATATACAATGGAGTCTAATCTTACTTCATAGTTGAGTGTTATGTCCAAAGAATTATCTTTCTCAAATTTCGACAGATAAAATAATTTGAGCGCTCTTCCAGATTCCTGAACAAGGTGTTCGAAATTTATGAATTCGCCTTTATCAATATGTACTTGAAGGGTATCTCTGTTTGTTATTCCTTCTGGCAATTTTACATCTTCATAAATCGCTTCTACGTACTTTTTTGATTTGAGGATAGCATATTCATTTATCGCCGAACCATTATCCTGACAGGCAAAAACAAATAACAAAAAGAAGTAGACTAGATTTTTCATCACGCTGAAAATACGCAAAATATAGGTGAGACAACTAAGCCCCTTTTTTCTTTATTTACTTTTTAAGTCTTTATAAAACGCCTTGAGCAACATGATACCCGCAAACACTATCGCACCCCCATTGAAATAGCGCAGCCAGTCTCTTGCAGGATAATTAATGAAGAAATACACCAAAGCAATAAGTATCGTCACCCATAAAAACTGCTTGCCTAAGAAATAAATTCTTTGCAGCGTAAGATTCATTTCAGTCATCTCACTTTCCAGGGTGCTTTCGTTGGCCGATTTCAAAAATTGAGATAATTCTCCGGGGAGAGACATGCCCGTAGCGATCTGACTCTTTAGTGTCTTTACGATCAAATTGGTAAAACTGTATTCTTCTTGAAGTACATGCTCTTTGATATACGGGCGTGCAACGTCGATGGCATTTAATGTCGGAGCGAGCTGAAAGGCGTTGCCCATCAGTAGTACCAAGGTTCTATTGAGTAGAATATAATCTTTGGGAATTTTGATGTTATTAGACACATCCTTGAGGTCAACTTTATTTAGTACGGAGGTTATGGAGGCGAGTCCAGAATTGAGTTTGATATTTTGAAAGTTCAAGCCATCAAATTCAACTTCCTCTTCTAAAAATTCTTTAAAGATATGGACCAATTTTTTGATGTACTTTTTGGAGGCACTATCTGAACCTATAAAGCCCATGGTCTTCAATGCGTTGACAATTTGCTCTGTATCGTTTCGCACCACGGCCTCTATCAACTCAGGCAATGCCTTTTTCGTTGCCTCTGTCAAGTGCGCCACTGCCCCAAAATCCAATAGTATTATTTCACCAGCTGAATTGACTAGTATGTTTCCAGGATGTGGGTCTGCATGATAAAAGCCATCTTTGACAATCATCTTGCAGTACAGCTTGATCAATCTGGTGGCTATATCTTCCAGATCAAGATTCCAAACTTTTAATTTTTCTATGTGACTAATATTAGTTCCTTCACAGTAGTGCATGGTCAATACCTTAGCGGTACTGTAAGCAGGATATATCTCGGGAATCACAATCTGCAGATCAGGTACTTCTTTTAGATTATCCGAAATGGACTGCATCGCTTCTGCTTCTTTGGCGTAGTCCAGTTCTTCTTTCACCATTTGCTCTACCTGATTGTAGGTGTGATCAAGGCCCTCCATATGCATAAAGTAAGCATGGAGCTTGACAAGGTTTTTCAAGATCTGCAAATCCGCTCCTGCGATGACATCTATGTTTTGATGTTGTATCTTTACGACTACCTGCTGGCCATTTATTTCAGCACGATGCACCTGGCCTATGGAGGCCACTGCTAAGGGTTCTTTCTGAAAATTAGAAAAAATCTCTGACGGTTTTTTACCTAACTGTTTTTGGATGGTTTGCTCTATTTCTTCAAAAGGCTTTGCAGATACATGGTCTTGCAGTTCTTCTAGCGGTGCGCGAAATTCTTGAGGTAGTACATTGGATAAATTAGAGATAAGCTGACCAAACTTTATAAATAAGCCTTGTAGTTCTTGGATTCCAGCTTTGACTCGATCCGCATTCTTCAAGTGAAGGTTTTTGATATGCCGTTTATAGTAGTTCTTCCCAAAGAATTTGCTTTTCAGCCTTAACCAGCAATAGCTCATAAATACGCGAAAGGCCGTCCAGTACGCTTTGCGTTTTCGGTAGCTTGGGGAGAATATGCGCGTATTTTGTGGCATGAGCGTTTTATCAGTATTTTTATGATTCTATGTATAAAACGCAGCTTGACTATACATGTTGGGGAATATGGAGTAAATTAGTAAGCGTTCCCTTTATTACTCATCAACTAGGTACAAAGTGAACTATCTGATAATTTTTGACCGCAGATAAAATCTAATTGCCTGCCTATTTCTTCTCTACAGCCATCAACTCCTGCCTATAGCTTTCCACTCTGGCACTAGCCGTACCATCGATAAACAAAATCACAATCAACATGGCGATTGCTGTAATAGCACTTGCCCGCCAAATGGGCTTATCTATGAATACAATTAGAAGGCTGCATACAATCATAAACAAGGGGATTGCTTTGAATACAACGGTGTCGTATTCCTTCAAGGTCGCCTTCGTGCGCTCTAGCTCTGACTGAATGAATTCTGATGCATTCTTTTCGTAAGCGATAGAAAAATCTACAAATCTAGTCTTGTTGGTATAGAATAACCCTACCCCAATCGTAATGAGTAACGATCCCGCTACTAAGGTGGGAATAATGTACGCTCGCGCCATATCGGTTTTCCCCAATTGCCAAAACCCGATACTTACTATCAAAAATCCAATTCCAAATAAAATAAAAAAGGGCGTAGAGAAGAGCTCCGACTTCACCCAATCCGTAGATGCCTTTAGAATATCCATTAACTTGAAAATTTATATCCCCTAAAATGTGTATTGCCCAATATGAGAGGGCCCCTCTAATATACTAATTCTCTCTTAAGGCAAAAATCTTCTTATGATTTTGAGATAAAAAACAGTGCAAAAATTTACAAAAACAAAAGTTTATTCTGGGAGAGTGGAGAGTGGAGAGTGGAGAGTGGAGAGTGGAGAGTGGAGAGTGGAGAGTGGAGAGTGGAGAGTGGAGAGTGGAGAGTGGAGAGTGGAGAGTGGAGAGTGGAGAGTGGAGAG
>CAKZVJ010000147.1 GCA_937923345.1 uncultured Saprospiraceae bacterium | reverse complement strand
CACATAATTGTCTCCTACTATCTGGAATCCAATCGCTGATGGAAGGTTTCTTCCTTCTGTGTTTCCTCTTAAAGTAGAAGTAGCTCCGTCCGTTTGATCAGCGCTCAAAGTACCGTCCGCATTGACTGTATATACTACGATTTCATCTTCTGATCCACTTGCTAATGCTGATGCACCTGCGTTAATAGAGGCCACTACCAAGAAGTCACCGTTTGGAGAGAACTGTACTGCTGATGGACGGTTGGCTAGATCTCGCTGAGATCCTTCAATTGGCTCCAATGAACCATCATCCATCAATCTATATCCTATGATAGAACCTTGCTGTGCTGGTTCTCCCAGTTCCAAAAATTCTGGACGTGTGATATTTGAAACGTATACTGTACCGTTTACTCCTGTTTCGCTAGATGGAGCAACAGCTACTGAGTTTGGTCCAATATCTTCTGTGCTTTCTGTATCCACAACAGAAAGAGTAAAGTCAGGATTTACTTTTAAAGAGGTTACTGTATTTGAACCAGCGTTTACAGCTAGTACAAATCTATTGTCTAATGTCTTAGTGATAGCATACGCTGAGATTAATGGATCAAGACCTTCTCCACCATCAAAATCACCTCCATTACCACCAGTAGAGTATACTCCAAGCTCAGCAAGCGTACCATCTGCCATTTGACCATAGGCAACAATGGAGTTAGGTCCTTGCACATTACCTTCTACTTGACCTTCACCGTTTGTCATTGCATATACTGCACCCACGATAGATTCAGAAGCACAGTTAATTCTGTTTACATAAATACCGTTAGAAAGATTGAAACATCCGTCTAAGTCATGAATGCTTGCCCCCATATCCAAACCTGTCAAACCGTCTTCAAAAGATAAGTGGTAAACAAAACATAGACCAAGACCAGCAGCGTCAAAATCAGGACCCGTAAAACTAGCTGGTAATCCTAAAATATTGCCACTAGCGTCTGTAACTACCCACTGGCTGTTTGAGCCAGAAACTCCTTCTACTGAAATTGCATTTGCAGGAATGTTATCAGCGTTTCCATCTACACAGAAAGTAAAAGGACCTCCTGTCAAAGAACCACCGTTCACATCACATGTGCTGCCGGCATCAATTCTTTCAATTCTCCACATACCTGTAGAGTTTTCATTTCCATTCGCAAACAATGGTCCGTCCACTAGAGGTTCTATTCCTGTTCTAGGTTGAGTATCAAAGTTTGGAGAAGCAAAAGAAGTTCCGCTATCTGAACCAGAATCATACAATTTGAAATCAACTAACTGACTTTCCGTCCACTCACCATCATTGAATAACTGCAAGTCTCTAATCGCAATAAACCAATCTGGAGATGGTGCAATCATAGAGACCAAACTTAATCTAGGATGGGAACTCGAAATATCAAAACTAAAAGAAATAGTATCTGGGGAAGGTCTCACACGAATGGGAGAATTCACTCTATATTCTGCTCCTCCTTCTGCTATAACTTGATCAATTTCATCGTTTAATGGATCTCTAGATCCTGTCTGCGACATATTTACTATCCCAGGAGTAGCTTGAGCACCATCTATGAAAAATCTTGTATCTGCATTATGTGTCATCCCTACAGGCGGACTCCATCTTGCTATGTTTGGTTCATCTGCTGGAAAATCTGCTGGGTGTGTTACTGCACTCCATGCTGCATCAAATATTACTCTGTAGCTGGCTGTTTCATTTGGTCGACAAGTTTCATCATCTTCTTGGCGGTCTACATATATGCTGTTTGAAAAATTGAAGCAACCTACCAAATCATTGATATTAGCACCTGGCTCGAGTCCTTCTAGACCATCTTCAAATGATAGGTGTGAAACAAAACAAACACCCGTCCCTTGGATATCAAAATTAGGGCCTGTAAAACTGCCTGGCAATCCTTGGATAAAACCATTTTCATCTGTTACAACCCATTGATTATTAGCACCTGAAGCACCAGAAAGTGAAATTTCGTCTGCTCCGATATTATCAGCATCACCATCACCAACACAGAACCGGAATGGTCCGCCTTCGATAGATCCACCAGCTACTTCGCAATTGCTGTTATCATCAATTCTTTCTATAATCCAAGTTCCTAAAGTTGCTTCGCCAGCCCCAAAAATAGGACCATCTGTAATTTCAAAAATTGTTCCTCTAGGGCTCGTATTTTCATTTGGAGATTCAAATGTAACACCAGAGTCAGAGCCAGAATCATAAGGCTTAAAAGCTACCCTAGTGCTTTCTGTCCATTCTCCATTTTCAAAAAGTCTCAAACCGTTGAATCCTACAAACCAATCTGGGCTTGGAGCAATCATAGAAATAAGACTTAAATATGGGTGCGATTCTGAAATATCGAATGTGAAAGAAATGGTATCCGGGGAAGGTCTTACTCGGATAGGAGAGTTAACTCTGAACTCTACTCCTGAACCAATAAGCGCATCAATCTCATCATTTATAGGATCTCTAGATCCTGTTTGTGAAACATTGACAACCCCTTGGGTAGCAACAGTACCCACTTCAAACAAAGGCGTTGCTGAGCTATCATGGGTAAACCCTACTGGTGGAGACCATCTAGGGTTAAAAGGAAATTGATAAGGATGTGTCGTTCGACTCCATTGAGCGTCAAACGTAACTCGATAGGTAGCAGTAGACTCTTGTGCAAAGAGGGAACCACTAAAAAAAATCAAGCTTATTAGAAAAGTAAATAAATAATTGTTTTTCATGATATTTAAAGTTTTGAGGGAACACAGAACTTAAATCCATCGACAAACATCTCCCAGCCCTTATGTAAACAGAAAGGTATCTTGAAGAAAACAAAATAGAAGAGGTGTCGCAATTTCTACACTAGAATCATGTAGATAGTTTTTAGTATTGTGTCAGTGTATAAATATTAGATTTAGTGACAAAATGAGTGTAAAAGTAATTTATGGTGTAAAACGATTTAGTAATCTCCAAAAAATCTTCTTGCGTGATAAGAAGTCATTACAAACCTATATAATGCAATACAAGGCAAGGCGATGACAGTACATCACAAAAACATAACGTGTATACTATGAGTAAAACGGCAATGTGAATTGCCTTAGAGCGAATCAATAAGCAAAATGGCCACTTCGATTATTGATATACTATGGTGATTATTTAAATTCCGATTAGGGGGTTAATAAATAATTTTCACTGGTATCTATTGGCAAACATCAATCTATGTATAAATTCTAAGTTGACACTTGCCTTTTTCCTTAGCTTGAAAGCAAAATAAGACTCTCGAATTTCTTATTTCTTTCTTCTAATGATAAGTCTCAAAATCAAAGCTTTTAGTTTATCTAATTTTTATCGAGAATTAAAAAATAGCTAAATTCAAATCGCTTTTCTTTTAAATAAACCTGACTTTTCAGATTTATAACTTACTTACAAATTGTATTTTTTTATGGGATATACATCCGCTAAAATGTATATTAACAATACGCCAAGATCGACAACATGGTTGTCAAGACAATCGTAAAATTAGAATTAAATAACACTAACAAACTACATTCCACCAAAGAATACAATCGCTACAAAAACTATCCTAAACACCTATATTTCATACACTTAAAAAATAATCAGGTCTTTAATTATTCGGATTTAAGTTGGATTTTGTAGTTACTTTCTTTCAAAAATAAATTTAATTTTTTGAAATTTTATTGCTTAAAAACACCTTCTGAAAAGTTGTAAAAAAGAGTGCTTTTTTTTAAAATTTTTTTTGTGTCAAGAGTGGCAAAATTGTTTTTCGGAGATATAAAAAAATGCCAACTATATCCGACACTTTAGTGCAATAATTTATTATCATTTTTATTGTATTCTATTTATAAACTTGTTTGAAATCCTCAAACTAGATTCCAAAGAGAGTGATTTTATCTAACAATGAATCGCTTAGCAACGAAGGTTTAAAACCTGACAAAGGGAGCGCGTTATTGACAATGAGTGAATGTGACATCCCTTAAATACGCATGATGTGTCTCCATAGGCTATATAGAATGACCTGGCCTCAAAAACTAAATACACAATAATAATAGATAAGGTAAACTGCTTTATAGAATTTGTGTTAAGTTGGTGGCATCAAAACGATGAAGAATAGAATATGAAGGTTGGAATCATAGGTTCAGGGGTCGCAGGAATAGCCTCGGCAATCAGGATGGCTTGTCGCGGGCACGAGGTAGATGTTTTTGAAGCCAATAACTATCCTGGAGGAAAGTTGTCTCAGTTTAGACTTGGAGAATATCGTTTTGATGCAGGACCTTCATTGTTTACAATGCCTAGCTATGTGGAAAGGTTATATGCCTTGGCTGGGGTGCCTGTAGAAGAGCATTTCAGTTATGAGCGTTTGGATGTAGTCTGTAACTACTTTTGGGAAGACGGCACGCGAGTGCATGCTTATTCGGATGCAGAAAAATTTTCTGAAGAGCTACAAAACAAACTGGGGGTTGACGAGGACACGGTGCATCGTATACTAAAAGATAGCCAGCGCAAATACGACATCTGTGGTGAAATATTCTTAGAGAAATCTTTGCACAAGTTCAAGACTTGGGTACAACCCAAAATCCTGAAGGCTATGCTCCTTATCCCAACACTAGATTTGTTTAGGACTATGAATGCGACTAATAGTGGCATCACCTCCAACCCAAAGCTCATACAATTATTAAATAGATATGCTACCTACAATGGAAGTAATCCATATAAAGCGCCTGGTTTATTAACAATCATCCCACACTTCGAATATAACATCGGTGCTTTTGTACCACATGGCGGTATGCACAATATCACCACCTCTTTAGTTTCTTTAGCAGAAAAAAAAGGAGTACGGTTTCACTTTGGCAAAAAAGTCGAGAAAATAAATGTGGACAATCGCGCAGCCAAAAGCATAACTATAGATGGACAGCAGTTAGCATATGATTCTCTCATATCCAATATGGATATCTATAGTACTTACAAAAAACTATTGCCGGACGTAGCACACCCTGAACGTACGCTTCAACAAGAGAGATCGACCTCTGCGGTAATTTTTTATTGGGGAGTCGAAAGATCATTTCCTGAACTTGATGTACACAATATCCTGTTTAGCGAAGACTACAAAACGGAGTTTGAAGCAATGCAGAAAGGAGGTATATACCAAGACCCAACGGTATATATCAACATCACAAAAAAGTATGTCGCCACAGATGCGCCAGAGGGCTGTGAAAATTGGTTTGTAATGATAAACGCTCCACATCAAAATGGGCAAGACTGGGAATCTATGATACAAACTGCGCGCAAGCAAATCATAGAAAAGATAAACAGAATCCTCAAACTGGATATCGAATCGCTCATCGCGCAGGAGTCTCTATTGGATCCGCGAACTATTGAGTCTAGAACTTCTTCGCACCTTGGCGCCCTGTATGGAAGTAGCTCTAATAATAAAATGGCTGCCTTCATGCGCCATGCTAACTTCAGCAATAAGATCAAAAATTTATATTTTTGTGGTGGTTCTGTACATCCTGGAGGAGGAATTCCTTTGTGTTTACTAAGTGCTAAAATAGTGGATGAAATCATGCACGAATGAAAGAAAGATTAGCGATATTTTTTTTAATAATTATATATGCAGTTGGTTTTGCAGGTATAGGTCTAGAGTTAAAGCCAGCACTAGTTAATGGTACACCTCTAAACTTACTGCTTTCTTTAACAGTAGTCCTGTTCTTTGACACCCATAAAGTCAAAACCCTATTTTGGTTCAGCATACTGGTATTCGCTCTCGGGTATGGAATCGAAGTGATAGGGATACAGACGGGAAAGATTTTTGGTACCTACAGCTATGGAGAGATCCTAGGATATAAAGTGTGGGATACCCCATTGATGATAGGTGTTAACTGGCTTCTACTAGTGATATCGGCTGGTAATCTTGTCGATCAAATATTTTCAAATAGCAACAAGTTTCTAAAAATAACCATAGCAGCGACCTTAATGCTTTTTCTAGATTTCCTTATAGAACCTGTGGCTATTCACTGGACTATGTGGGTCTGGGAGAATGTGGAAGTGCCGCTGCAAAACTATATCGCTTGGTGGCTAATTGCTGCTATTATGTTTGTGATTTACTACTATTTCTTGGGAAAACGGGTCAACAAAGTAGCTAGTGCGGTGTTTATCATTCAAGTAGGATTCTTCGCACTATTGAATCTAGTAATTTAATAATATCTTTGTTACATGCAGATTTTACTATATCTATTCATCACTTTCGCCACAGCGGCTACCATGGAATTTGTGGCTTGGTTCACGCATAAATATGTGATGCATGGTATTCTGTGGGTGTGGCATGAAGATCATCACAAACCTCACCATGAAGGGGATGGTTTTTTCGAGAAGAATGATTTGTTCTTTTTGGTGTTTGCAATACCGAGTGCCATCTGCTACATGGTGGGCCTCTCCTACCCTGCCTATTTCTTATTAACCTTTGTGGGTATTGGGATATCTATATATGGTTTGATTTATTTCTTGGTACACGATGTGTATATTCATCGTCGGTTCAAGTGGTTTACTCAGTTAGACAATAGGTTTTCAAGAGCCATATTGAGAGCCCATGGTTCTCATCACGCAGTGCAGACCAAAGAAAATTGTGATTCTTTTGGACTCTTAGTGGTGGACAAAAAATTCTACCAAAAGAAACGTACTTCTAAATAGTTTCGCGCAGATATTGCGTTGTGTTTTATACCTTGCCATAAAATGCTTTTAGCGCATGTCTAAATTAACTACGACTTTCGGAAAAAAATCAAAAAGGCCAGTGGATGACTACGCCAATATGGATGATTTTTTGGATGATTTGGTTCCAGAGATTAAACATTGGAGCGAAGATCTAGACGAAAAGGAATACTATACAGGGGATTTTCCCTGGCGAGAATTGAGAGATGAAGAGGATTTTGATGCTTCCATCATGTATTTCTTCAAGGAGGAAAGTGAATTTTTGTATTCTATTAATGGCAATGTCCAAGCAGGTCAATGGCGACATCTCCAATCCAACAAATTACTCTTAGAAAAGAACTTTGGACAGCATATAGATTCGGAGCTTTACAATATGCTCTACATGAATGAAGACTTTTTTATACTAGAAAAGCCTGGCGATCAAAGAGCCTTAGGAAAAAGTAAGTACTTGGTACTCGTGAGAGATCATAAAATAAGACATGCGGACTGGCGTGGGGCTATGGATATCCTAACCAAAAAACATACAAAAGGCTTTGGCACTCTACTGATTGTTGCCGTTGTTATTGCTGTCCTACTGATTATCTACTATTCTTGGAGATAAATTATTAGATTAGTCAATTAAGACCATCTGTAGTAAACAAGTTCTCCTACTAGTGCGTAGAATAAGAGTCGAGTCCAAAGGGGCCATGAGATTTATAATTATATACTATCTTTATTGCGCAAGAAAAAATTGATTATGAAGGCTATCATTCCAGTAGCAGGAGCAGGTACGAGACTTAGGCCGCTGACCTATACGCAGCCAAAGCCCCTTATCCCAGTAGCGGGTAAGCCTATCATCGCATTGATTATAGACCAGCTAATGTCTGTTGGGGTCAAAGAGTTTGTATTCATTATCGGGTACCTAGGTGAGAAAATCAAATTGTATGTAGAGAAAACATACCCAGATTTGGACAAAGAGTTTGTCGTACAAGATAGCCGCCAAGGTTTGGGACATGCCATCTGGACGGCCAAGGATGTCATAAAGGACGCAGACGAGATAGTTATCTTTTTAGGAGATACCATATTAGAGTTAAACTTACCAGCCTTCATGGCTTCCAAAAAATCTTGCTTAGCGGTGAAACGCGTAGAGGATCCAAGAAACTTTGGAGTTATAGAATCCGCCGAAGATGGACACGTTACTCGTGTGGTGGAAAAACCTAAAATTCCGAAGTCCAATTTAGCTATTGTTGGCCTATACAAAATAAAAGAAGTAAAGCAATTAATCTCCACTTTAGAGGATTTAATAACGACCGATAAACGTACCTACGGAGAATTCCAACTAACAGATGCACTGATGGACCTCATAGGTCAAGGCGTAAAGTTTACTTCCATGAAAGTAGACAACTGGTTTGACTGTGGTAAAAAAGAAATCTTATTAGAGACCAATGCCCAACTCTTGGACAAAGAAGGTTACGCCTCTAATTCTTTGCCTGCTTATGACAATACAATCATTATTCATCCCGTAAGTATAGGAAAAGGTTGCAAGATTAAAAACTCCATTATTGGCCCTCATGTAACGATTGGAGAAAATGTGACCATCAATTATTCGATTGTAAAAGATTCTATTATTGGCAATTTTGCGCTTATTGAAGATGTCAATCTTTCTCAGTCGATTGTAGGAAATGATGCTGCGATAAAGGGGTTATCCCAAAGTCTAAATATTGGAGATAATACGGAGATAGATTTTAGCTAGGCTACGTTTATTAGTATAAACCAAAAAAAATGGCTGACCCCGAATGGGTCAGCCATTTTTTTTATTAACTATTTGTACTTGTGACTTACTACTAAGAAAGAATCTTCAGATCACTTTCCGAAATATGAATCGTCTTCAATTCCGTAGTACGCTCTCCTATATCAGAAGAACCATTCTCCAACTTCAATACTCCTCTAGGACATACCGCCGAACAAACACCACAACCAACACAAGATGATCGCACAATGTTCTGTCCTCTTTGTGCATAAGCACGGACGTCAATTCCCATTTCACAATAGGTAGAGCAATTACCGCAAGAAATACACTGACCGCCATTAGTAGTGATTCTAAATCTAGATTTGAACTTCTGCACCAGACCTAGCAAACCAGCAAGTGGACAACCAAATCTACACCATACTCTATTACCCATCAAAGGATAAAAACCAGTACCGACTACACCAGAAAACATAGCTCCTATCATAAAGCCGTACCAAGATTTGAGTTGACCAGCACTAAATAAACCAAAATTGTCGATGCCTGTAAAACGATTTACCAATACACCAACAGTCATCAAAACCGCAAAGGCCAATACCCCATGTATAACATAACGTTCTATCTTCCAAGCACGCATACTCTTATCAGACAACTGTCTATATGGATCTCCTAAAGTCTCCGCTAATCCACCACATCCACAAACCCATGAACAATACCATCGCTTTCCAAATACATAGGTAAATACAGGTACTACTATAAATGTCAAGGCTATACCCCAGCAAAGCATTACCGTACCTACACTAGTTCCTCCTAAAAATGCAATCTCTGATCCTTGCCCAGCTAAACCACCTATAGCATCTTTAGTGTAAAAATCATAATCTAAAGGCCAAGCATTTTTCAAATCCATGTATGGTTGATTTAACCTTACCAATATCTCCGGAATCAAAAAAGCAAAGCCCAACTGAAAGAAAAGCACAGATGCAGTTCTTACCAATTGATATTTATTATGCCTATACTTAACCATCATTCTCACACCCATCACAACCATCACTATACAATATAAGAATCCATATAGAAACCAATGAGAAGCAGTGCCCCCATCCCCTTTAATAGCCGCAGCTACTGGATCAAGCATGAGTGTCCAGTTCGTAACGTAATGAGGAAAGAAATATAAAAACACATAAAAACTAATCAAGTAAATACCGAAAGCAATTCCTAACCAACCAGATGTACTCACCGAGGCCGATCGTGCTCTAGCGCCATTGTAGCTCTTTTCACTCTTCCATACCCAATACAAAATCAAACCAACTACTAGTACAAAGAATATTACCAATGGAAACTGGAATATAGACTTCCATAATGCATACAACATAGCCAAACCTAGAAAAGCTAGCCTTACATTCAGCGTTATCCCTTTTGTGGAAGCGTTCTGGTAAATGCCATCATTTTTGATACCCGCCAACTGACTCATATCAGGTAGTATATATATCAAGCCTGCTAAAGCGCCAAGCATAATACTCAACCAAAAAGCCATATTTGGTTTCCCACCAAATGGTCCTGCAGTAGAATACTTCGTGAGCGGGATTAAATACTTCTCTACTTGCCATGAGGGAATGGCCTTTTCACCAAGCGTATTATTTGCAGTATTAAACACTTCATGCAAACCATTTATAAAACTAAAATTTGTCCCATAAGACTTTCCCATTACTCCAGTTGAGTTGGCCGCTTCCATTACTGCGGCTTGAGCCTCTGGACTATAAGTTACATGCGATTTAATCAATTCACTTGTTAATTGATGTTCACTACTAAACATAGAAAATGTGAACACCCCCAATGCAAATATGAATATGACTAATCCTATTATTTTTATAATTTTCATTTGATTACCACTTATGACTTTAAGAATGAATATACCTGATCTAATAAACCTTTTGAGGTCAGCTTAACACTACGCTTGTACTTATTATTAAATGCCCTTATAATATCCGCCTCATAGCTAGAGTAAAACTCAGGATCAAAATTAGCTAGCTTGAGATTTGCCATCACTTCATCTACATGTACCTTGTCCTTGAGCCACTTTTCACACACTTCATGTCTAAAGCGAATACCCATGAGATTAAAACCAAGAATGACATCCGTCTTATTGTCAAACACGATTCTCACCGCCTTACGACCATCTGGATGCTCCCAATAAAATGATTCATGATTTTCTGGTGGCTTAGCCAACACATCCCCATACACCTGATATTCTATATGGATAAATTTCGCTGAGTTAAACCAAATTCCTGGATCGTAGGCAACAGGCTTACCACATATATTATAGGCTGCTGTTTCTCCCATCATGCGACCTGTATACCATACCGCTTCTATAGATCTGCGACCAGGTCTAGGTTCTTCCAGCTGCACACAATCTCCTACTGCATATACATCCTGCATATTAGTTTCTAAGTGATTGTTCACTACTATACCACGCTCTACGTTCAATTCCGTTTCTTTTAGCCAACGTACGTTAGGATGCACCCCCGCTGTCAGACCGACATAGCCACAGTCTATTACATCTTCCTTACTCGTAACTACTCCTTTTGCTTTGCCAGAGCCATCATCTATGATTTCTTTAAGTTCGGTTTGCAACCGCAGATCGATATGACTTTCTTTGATATGTCTATTGATCATAGCTGATTCTTCTTCGGGTAGTACATTATCCCAGTAGCTTTTTTCTCGTACTAACATAGTCACAGGTATATGTCTAGAGTGAAACATTTCTGCCATCTCTATACCTATAAGTCCACCCCCTACTATGACAGCTCGCTCTAGTCCCTCACTATACTTTTCCATATTCTCTAAATCCTGCATGTGATATAGACCACCTACAGCATCTAGATCTTGACCTGGCCAACCAAACTTATTGGACGCAGAACCTAGAGCCAATACCAACTTATCGTACTTGAGGCTTGTATTATTATTCAAGGCAAGCGACTTACCCTTGAAATCAATCTTGTCAACGTGCGCCTCTACGAGGTCTATTCTGTTTTTCTCCCAAAACCAAGGCTCATAAGGCATAGTATCTTCCGCACGCATGTGTCCCATGTAGATGTACATGAGCGCCGTTCGCGAAAAAAAATACTTTGTTTCAGAGGAAATAATAGTGATTTTATGGTCACTGAGCTTGCGGACGAAACGAGCAGCAGTGACGCCGCTTATTCCATTTCCGATAATTACTACATGCATAATTCGTCAATTATTTTCATTCAGGTAATAATACGGAAAATATAGTTTCCTTAACAACTAATATTCAAACTTTCAAGCTTACTTTCTTATTTTTAGGCTCGATGACAACAAGGCACATCAGTAAGTCAAAAATTATATTCTCTTATTTATTTTTCTTTGGGTGATCCCTAGCGCGAGAAAAACGCACTAGGTCGGGTCATCCGTTTCTACTTAGCAGCTATTTTCGACATGATACATAGTCGTCTCTTGTCTCTCCTCGTACCTCGTTGAGCCATCGATTCTCCTTGTATTATAGTCGACTCTAGCTACTGCGTACCACTACTACCCCTATCACAATAGATTTAGACTATTGAATAGGCTATTGCCTGAATTACCGGAACACAAAAAATTGACATTTACAACAGGAGCTGTGGACATAGACAGGAATATCAATGCTTAGGCGGTATATAATCGGAAAAGAACCCTGATCAACAGACAAGTGGCACCTGAAAGCTAACAGACTTATTATTAAGAATTAAGCTGGGTATTCAACGTAATTTCTGGGGGTTTCGAATAGTTTTACCCCGACTTCAAAATCGCTACCCAATTTTTTGGTCAATATATCCCAAATTACATAACAGATATTTTCCGCAGTGGGGTTGAGTGTCTTGAATTCTTCAGTATCTAGATTCAAGTTTTTATGATCAAACCTATCTTCTATATGCTCTTTAATTACATCTTTGAGCACTTTCAAATCGATAAGCATTCCCGTTACAGGATCT
The DNA here is from genome assembly GCA_937923345.1 of uncultured Saprospiraceae bacterium. Lineage (GTDB taxonomy): Bacteria > Bacteroidota > Bacteroidia > Chitinophagales > Saprospiraceae > JALZVN01. The sequence continues at coordinate 47,098 of CAKZVJ010000147.1, read as the reverse complement.
ACCTCACCCGTCACCCGTACCTCCAAGTCATAATTATGTCCATGAAAATTGTACGAATTACACAATCCAAAGACTTTTTTATTCTCCTCTTCCGACCAGCTGTCAACATGCAATCTATGTGCAGCATTAAAGTGGGCTTTCCTAAAGACAGATATTCTCATAATAGTAACTTTATCAGCTATTTAGCAGTACAAAAGTAATAAACATAGAAAGCCATCATTTGTTGTTTGGTTTTATTTGTGTAATTTTAGCATAATGACTTGTATACACAAAGTTTGTACATAATATTATAATAATTGATAACATATAGAAGGGTGAAAATCCTCATGAGACTTCCCTTAAAATAAGCGTCTTAAACGCTGAAATTCAGGAAAGTAAAAAAATATGCAGTTTATATATAGCTTATTTGTTGTTCTGTACTAATAATTAAAGACAACGAGAAGAATAAAACCAAAATCTACCAAATGATAGCCTTTTGGTTTATTTTTAGATAACCGATAAATATTACATTTCGGCGCTATATCGAAAAACAAGCTCATAGATGAAGAGTCCTTGTTTTTCTAAACCATATCAGTCTATAAATTTCCGTACAAATTTCTAACAGTCATTTTATGTTTTCATGATTAGTGGCCTATTTTGCTGCTCTAATAATAGTGAGTATTGTACACCAAAGATATCATTCATACTAGTGATGCGATAGCGAACCTATTTCAACTGATTGATGTGGACAGATTTCCGCATGCCTTATTGTTGAAGGGGGCTACTGGTTCTGGAAAACTCATACTTGCTCGTGCACTAGCCCAATACTTGATCTGTAGTAACAAATCTAATGGTGAGTCTTGTGGCTCCTGTCAACATTGCCACAAATCCTTGAAGTCTATTCATCCAGACATACACTTTAGTTTTCCTATTACTGGGGCCAAAGTTACATGCAATGATTTCATGAATGATTTCCGTGAGTTCATTATAGAGTACCCTTATTCTTCTGGAAGTGATTGGATTACCCACATGGGTGAAGGAAAAAAGACAGGAAATATCACTGCTGCAGAATGCAATCGGCTCTCCCACATTGTGCATCTCAAGCCTTATGAATCTGACAAGAAGATCGTTATCATCTGGCTACCAGAATTTTTGGGAAAGGAAGGTAATCGATTATTAAAAATGATTGAGGAACCACCTTCTGAGACTTATTTTATTTTTGTCTCCGACCAAGCAGATATGATATTAGGGACAATACTCTCTAGATGTCAAATAGTCAATATCGCACCCATTCCTACTCAGATCATGGCAGATTTGCTTGCAGAAAAATATACTTTACAAGCAGATGATGCATTGACAATCGCCAACTTAAGTGAAGGCAATATCAACGAAGCCTTTACTATCAGCGAACATGGAGAAAATAAGTTTCTTCCAATATGGATGAATTTATTTAGATCTGCATATCAGGGCCATCCTGCTTCTATCGTAAAGTCGGTGAATGACATAAATGAATTGACTAAAGAAGAAATGAAAACCTTCTTTCGGTATTGTACACACTTTTTACGCCAATGCTTATTGCTTCGCTACTTACCTAGCAAACATGTAGTGCTTCCTCAACATGAAGTAGAACTGGCTCAAAAAGTGATAGCAGTAGTGGATGATGAGGCCATACAAAAAGTAACAACAATGCTAGATGAAATAAGCTATCATCTAGATAGAAATGCCAATATGAAAATATCGCTACTTAACTTTGCAATTAAAACAAATAAAGCTTTAAAAAAAAATGCCGTAATGGCTTAATATATAACTCATAAACGAAGAATAAGATGGGATGTGCAAGTTGCTCAAATAATAATGGGACTCCTTCAGGATGTAAAAGTAAAGGCCATTGTGCCACTGGAGGTTGTAACAAAATGAATACTTATGACTGGTTGTCATTAAATGATATAATTGATGTAGATAATTACAAATACGTCGAAGTAAGTTTCAAAAACGGAAATAGAAAAGCATTCTTAAAGAATCCCGCTTCTTCTAGAGCCATCACAGGGGATCCTGTTGTGGTGGAGGCAGAGACGGGATACGATGTAGGGAGTATTACCTTATCTGGGGATTTGGTCAGACTACAAATGAAGAAGAAAAAGGTCAGAGAATCTACTGTGACCAAGTCTGTTATTCGTAAAGCCAACGAGAGAGATCTTGAAAAGCTGATGGAAGCTAGAGATAGAGAAAATAAGACCATGATAAGAGCGAGAGAATTGGCTCGAAATCTTGATCTCAACATGAAGGTAGGCGAGGTCGAATATCAAGGAGACAATAGAAAAGCGATTTTTTATTATATCGCAGAAGGTAGAGTCGATTTTAGAGAATTGATTAGACACTATGCTAGAGAGTTCAAGATAAAAGTAGAAATGCGGCAGATTGGAGCTCGACAGGAGTCAGCCTTGATCGGGGGTCTCGGCTCATGCGGTCGAGAACTGTGTTGTTCTACCTGGTTGACAGACTTCAAGACCGTTTCTACTACCGCTGCAAGATATCAGAATCTAGCCATCAACCAGGCAAAGTTATCTGGGCAATGCGGAAGACTAAAATGTTGCCTCAACTTTGAACTAGATACTTATATGGAGGCCATTGAGGCTTTTCCCAAAAGAGCTGACAGCATTCACACGCAACGTGGCAAAGCGGTTTTGGTCAAAACCGATATCTTCAAAGGTTTGATGTACTATACTTACATTGTAGATGGTAAGAGAGGTAAGTTTTATGCCCTACCGGTAAAAAGAGTGAAGGAGATCATAGCAATGAACAAGAATAAGGAAAAACCTGCCGACCTAATTAGTGCAGAGGCATATATGGAAATGGAGGCTGCTGCAAACCAAAATGACTACGAAAGCGTAAATGAAGTAATCGAACTTCCGATGGAAGAGCGTAAAAAGAAACGCAACAATAGACGGAAAAAAGGTGGAAGAAATAACAAGCCTAAGAGTGGAAATAGACAAGGCGGAAATAGCCAGGATGGAAATAAAGAAGGCGGCAACAAACAAGGCAGTAATAGTAATAAACCTAGAGGGAATAAGCCAAAGGGAACAGGCCCTAAGGATAATAATGGCAAAAAAGATGGAAACAATAAAAACCAAGGTAATAGACCTCCTAAAAAGAAAAGGAACTATAAACCAAAACCTAAGTCTGGAACACCACCCCCTAAGAAAGATTAACAAGCCAAATAATAGGTACATAAAAAGTGAAAATATAAAATATAAATAATAACAGTATGCAATACGATTTGACAGTCATAGGTTCTGGTCCTGGAGGATATGTTGCCGCCATTCGTGCGAGCCAGTTAGGATTAAAAACCGCAATCATAGAAAAGTATGACACCCTCGGAGGAACTTGCTTGAATGTAGGGTGTATTCCATCTAAAGCATTATTAGATTCTTCTGAACACTATCATAATGCTAAAGAGCATTTCACTACCCACGGTATTGAATTAAAAAATCTTGGAGTCAACATGAAGCAAATGATTGCTCGTAAAGATGAGGTAGTGAGCACTACTTGCAAAGGGGTTGAGTTTCTCATGAAGAAAAACAAGATCGATGTTTACCATGGACATGGTTCATTTGTAGACAAGAATACTATTTCTATAAAGCCTACCAAAGGAAAAGCTCAACAAATTACCACAAAGAATACGATCATAGCCACAGGCTCGAAGCCTATCACTCCTGAGGCGTTTAATTATGATAAGAAAAGGGTAATTACTTCTACAGAAGCTCTAAACATTGATAAAATCCCTAAGAGAATGGTTATCATAGGTGGAGGGGTTATCGGGCTAGAGCTTGGTTCTGTTTATGCTAGATTAGGAACGCAGATAGAGGTTATCGAATACTCTGATAGAATCATAGCGGGTATGGATAAAGACTGTAGCAAAGAATTGATGCGCTCATTGAAAAAAATAGGCATCAAATTTCACTTGAAGCATATGGTGACTACAGTAAAAGGAACTGCAAAAGGAGCTACGGTTTCTTTCAAAAAAAGAGATAGTGAAGAGGAGCAAAATATAAAAGCAGACTACTGTCTTATAGCTATCGGTAGACAAGCCTATACTGAAGGTTTAGATTTAGATAAAGTGGGTATCGCTACAGATGATCGAGGGAAGATTACGGTCAATGATAAATTAGAAACAAATGTAGCTGGTATTTTTGCGATTGGAGATGTTGTTGCTGGTGCTATGTTGGCGCACAAAGCAGAAGAGGAAGGGACATTTGTAGTGGAGCATATCTCTGGTCAACATCCTCACATCAACTACAATCTTATACCTGGCGTAGTCTACACATGGCCTGAGGTAGCAGATGTAGGTCGCACAGAGCAGCAATTGATTGATGATGGTGTAAAGTATAATGTCGGTAAATTTCCATTTAAAGCGTTGGGCCGTTCTCGTGCTAGTATGGATACCGATGGTATGGTCAAGATATTAGCGGATGCTGAAACGGATGAAGTATTGGGAGTGCATATGGTGGGTCCAAGAGTGGCAGACATTATTGCAGAGGCAGTAGCTATCATGGAATATCGAGGATCAGCAGAAGACATTGTTCGTATGAGTCATGCTCACCCAACGTATACCGAAGCTGTAAGAGAAGCAGCCATGGATGCCACTGGAAAGCGTTCTATCCACATGTAAAAATAAGTACTTAAAATATATAAAAAGGGAATGTCCATTTGATTGGCCATTCCCTTTTTTTGTATTAATGATATTTCTTTTTTATTTTCTCTTGGACTAGCGATGCGCAACTGTGACCTGACAAGGGAAGACTCCGTTGGGTAGGCTTGGTGGAGTAGCGATGGAGGCCGAGCGCACAGCGAGCAGTGGAGCGTAGCGACCCTTAGACTTTAGACAGGCTTTTCGCCTGTCTAAAGTCTAAGGGTAGGCCCCAAATGACAATAGCACCTCTGCAGGTACAGAAGTGCTATTGGATATTACTTTTGATAAGCTGTTTATGCTTTTACTCCAGCTAGAGCAGTTTTCATAGTAATCCCGATTTCTGCAGGAGACTTGACTACGTGGATTCCACATTCATCCATAATCTTCATCTTGGCTTCAGCAGTATCTTCAGCACCACCAATAATGGCTCCTGCATGTCCCATAGTTCGACCAGCAGGTGCAGTTTGTCCAGCAATAAATCCTACAACTGGTTTAGTAGCATTTTCTTTTATCCAGCGCGATGCATCTGCTTCCATACTACCTCCTATTTCTCCAATCATAATAATTCCATCAGTATCGGGATCTTCCATCAATAATCTGACTGCATCCAAAGTTGTCGTTCCGACTATAGGATCTCCTCCTATACCGATACAAGTAGATTGACCCATGCCAGCTTTAGTGACTTGGTCTACCGCTTCATATGTTAATGTACCAGAACGAGACACAATCCCAATACGACCAGGATTGTGAATAAATCCAGGCATAATTCCCACCTTGGCTTCTCCTGGGGTCATTACACCAGGGCAGTTAGGTCCAATCAATCTACAGTCAGGTTTATTATTTAAATAAGCTTTCACCTTTACCATATCTTGAACTGGGATGCCTTCAGTGATACAGATAACGACTTTGATACCAGCATCGGCTGCTTCCATGATCGCGTCTCCAGCAAATCTCGGGGGAACGAATATGATAGATGTATCAGCATTTGCTTTATTCACCGCTTCTTGTACAGTATTAAAAACAGGCTTTTCCAAGTGTGTTTGGCCGCCTTTACCAGGAGTCACACCTCCAACGATGTTGGTGCCATACTCAATCATTTGGCCTGCATGAAAGGATCCTTCCTTTCCAGTAAAACCTTGTACGATGATGTTTGAATTCTTGTTTACTAGTACTGACATAATTATTTTTTATCGATGATGAAAACATCTTCACCATCCTTTTTCATATAATATTTTTCTCTGGCGAACTTTTCTTTATCTTCTCTGAGTGCTTCTAAAGCATTTGTTGATTGCTCTATCTTTTCTCTTAATTGAATCTTTTCTTGATTTAATGATATCAGTTTATTTTTCAATCTCATTTGAGTCCCTATATCGTTTCCATCGAAAAAAACCATCCAAGTTGCAAATGCCATAAGCATCAAAAAATACCAGCTTTTGAAAGGACTTAACCAAGAACGATTAGAATTTGAAAAGTTCATCGTATAATTTTTTCAAATATATGAAATCACTTGCTAAAATAAGATTGATTTACCGTTAAACACTGCTGCCTCTCCCAATTCCTCCTCTATTCTAAGCAATCTATTGTATTTTGCGATCCTATCAGATCTAGAAGCAGAACCTGTCTTTATTTGTCCAGTATTTAAAGCTACAGCCAAATCTGCAATGGTAGTATCTTCAGTTTCACCAGACCTATGGCTCATCACAGAAGTATAACCGCTGCGGGTAGCCAAATTAACAGCGTTGATAGTCTCCGTAAGTGAGCCAATTTGATTTACCTTAACAAGGATAGAGTTTGCAGAACCTTCATCAATACCTCTTTGTAATCTAACTGTATTAGTAACAAATAAATCATCACCAACCAATTGTGTTCTATTTCCGATAGAGTCGTTAAGTTTCTTCCACCCTTTCCAATCGTCCTCATCTAATCCATCTTCTATAGAAAAAATAGGATACTTTTTTGCCCATTTGGTCCAGTATGCTACCATCTCATCTGTGCTTAATTTCTTTCCATCAGATTTGTGAAAATGATATTTCTTAGATTTTGAATCATAAAATTCTGAGGCTGCTGCGTCCATCGCGATAAATACATCATCACCAGGGGTATAACCAGCCTTTTCAATTGACTTAAGTACAATCTCAATCGCCTCTTCGTTTGATTTAATATTAGGAGCAAAACCACCTTCATCTCCTACATTAGTAGAGTAATTCTTACTTTTTAGTACCGCTTTTAGATGGTGAAATATTTCGACTCCCATTCTGAGGCTTTCACCAAATGTATCTGCACCTACAGGGACAATCATAAATTCCTGAAAGTCTATGCTATTGTCCGCATGTGATCCTCCATTGAGGATATTCATCATTGGGACAGGGAGTGTATTAGCACCAACTCCGCCTATATATCTATATAGTGGCATCCCACAATCGAGTGCTGCTGCCTTAGCTGCTGCTAATGAAACACCTAATATTGCATTAGCACCAAACTTAGATTTATTCTTTGTGCCATCAAGGTCGATCATTGTCTGGTCAATTAACACCTGATCAGTAATGATCATTCCTTCTAACTCTTCGGCTATATCATGATTGACAAAATTGCAGGCTTTGAGGACGCCTTTTCCTAGGTATCTTTTCTTATTATTATCTCTAAGCTCGACTGCCTCATACTTACCAGTAGAGGCCCCTGAAGGAACAGCCGCTCTTCCAATGGCTCCTGAATCAGTCATTACTTCAACTTCGACAGTTGGATTTCCCCTTGAGTCAAGAATTTCTCTTGCAGATACATCAATAATAAATGGCATATAGTTTTATTTTACGACCGCTTGTGTCGCGGTCATTAAGTTTTTAAAATCTGCAAATAGATACCTCGCATCGTGAGGTCCTGGAGATGCCTCTGGATGATACTGAACGGAGAACGCTTTTTTATTTTTCACTTTGATTCCTTCCACAGTATCATCATTCAGATTCTTATGCGTAATTTCTATTTCTGAACTGGCTTCGATAGAAGCCACTTTTACTCCAAAGCCATGATTTTGGCTAGTTATTTCACATAAGCCCGTCACTAAATTTTTAACCGGATGGTTCAATCCTCTATGTCCATGCTTCATTTTGTATGTCTCTAAGCCCATGGCCAAGGCTAGAATCTGATGCCCTAAACAAATTCCAAATAAAGGAATATCTTCGTTTAAAGCTTGCTTAGCTAAGTCTATGGCGTAATCCATAGCAGCAGGATCACCAGGTCCGTTAGAAAGAAAAATACCGTCCGGATTCCATTTTTTCACTTCTTCATAGCTCGTGCTGGATGGAAACACTTTTAAGTAAAAGCCTTCATCAACCATGCATTGAAGAATACTCTTCTTAACTCCATAATCCATCACCGCAACCTTGGTTTCTTTATGAGGGTCCCCAAAGAAATAAGAAGCTTTAGTCGATACTTGGGATGCTAATTCCAGCCCATGCATATTGGGTACTTCTTTAAGCATTTTCTTAAGTTGCTCAACATCTAATACTTCAGAACTTATAATAGCATTCATAGCACCCTGGGTTCTAATCTTTTTGACAATAGACCTAGTGTCCAAGTCATAGATTGCTACGGTATTATTTGATTCAAAATATTCCTGAATAGAAGAATCCCCTAAAGGACGTGAAAACTTATCATTAAATGATCGGCAAACAAGTCCATTTATCTTTATGTTTTCGGATTGTGCCTCAGCATTTTTGATTCCATAATTTCCAATATGGACATTGGTAGTGACCATTATTTGCCCGAAATAAGAAGGGTCTGTAAATATTTCTTGGTAACCTGTCATTCCAGTATTAAAGCAAATTTCGCCTGTTGCTGTTCCTTTAATACCAGCAGCTTTCCCATGGAATACGGTACCATCATCTAGCAATAAAATTGCATTTTCCATCAATGAAATTTTTGGTTGTTAATTGGGCTCAAAGATAACCAAGAAAAGCGATATAAATAAAAAAGGCAATACCTAATGCTAGATATTGCCTTTCTTATTTTGTTTATATTCAACTTACTCTTCCTCAGAACCAGTTGCTTTATCAGAAGTCTTTTCAACCTCTTCAGTGAATGCTTCCTTTGTTGTAGCGGCAGCAGCAGTTGCTGTTGCAGCAGTGGTTGCTGCACCTGAAGATTTCTTACCTCTTCTTGTTCTCTTTTTCTTACCCGTAGAAGCTTCATCTTTAGAAGTTCCGCTAGTGTATACATTGTTAAAATCAACAAACTCAATAATAGCCATTTCTGCACTATCACTCATTCTGTATCCCGTTTTAATAATTCTTAAGTATCCACCTGGTCTGTCAGCTACAGCCTCTGATATTGTTGAAAATATCTCCGCAACCGCTGTTTTATTCCCAAGGTAGCTAAATACTACTCTCCTATTGTGTGTAGAATTCGTTTTCCCTTTAGTGATTAACGGCTCAATATATACTCGAAGTGCTTTAGCCTTTGCCAAAGTTGTTTTGATTCTTTTATGTTGAACCAAAGCAATTGAAAGATTTCTTAATAAGGCTTTTCGATGTCCTTTCTTTCGACCTAAATGATTTACTTTTTTACCGTGTCTCATATTGCAGGGTTTAAATTATTTAAAAACTATTATCATCGCAGCATGGAATATCACATAACTGCATTGCGGGGTTAGTAATAAATATTATATTAATCTTCGTCTAATTTATACTTAGATAAGTCCATTCCAAAAGTTAATCCTTTGTTTTGGAGAAGGTCTTCAATCTCTACTAGAGACTTCTTACCGAAGTTTCTAAACTTCAATAACTCATACGTATCAAATTTGACCACCTCACCAAGTGAATTAATCTTAGCAGCTTTCAAACAATTATAAGCTCTCACAGAAAGATCTAGATCTTCTAGAGAAGTTTTCAACAACTTTCTCATGTGTAAGATATGCTCATCGACGATGTTATCCTCACGATCTTTCTCACTATCGAAAGTTATATTCTCATCCGTAATTAGCATCAAGTGTTGAATCAGTATACGAGATGCTTCCTTTACTGCCTCTTCTGGATGGATAGTTCCATCAGTAGTTACATCAAGAGTAAGTTTTTCATAATCCGTTCTTTGCCCAACTCTAGTATTCGAAACTTTGTAAGCAACATTCTTGATAGGCGTATAGATGGCATCTATTGGTATAACACCAATTGGAGCATCCTTAGGTAAGTTTTCGCCTGCAGGCTTATATCCACGTCCCTTTGAAACTGTAAACTCTATTTCTAAGTTTACTGAAGGCTCCATTCTGCAAATCAATAAATCTGGGTTCATCACCTTAAATACATTGGTATGTTCCTCGATATCACCTGCTCTAAATTCCTCTTTTCCAGAGATAGTTAGGTATATTTTTTCGGCGCTGATTTCTTCTTCTTGTATCAGCTGCTTTAATCTTACTTGCTTAAGATTTAGTACAATATCAACCACATCTTGTACTACTCCTTTGATAGTTGAGAATTCGTGATCTACACCAGCAATTCTCACTGCAGAAATGGCAAATCCTTCTAAAGAGGAAAGTAATACTCTCCTAATTGAGTTTCCTATTGTTTGCCCGAATCCAGGCTCTAATGGTTTAAATTCGAATTGTCCTTCAAAATCAGTAGCCTTCTGAAGAATAATTTTTTCTGGTTGTTGAAAATTTAAAATACTCATATAATCTTTTTGATGAGGATTTAAAAAAGGCTAAAATGTATTTTACTTAGAGTAGAGTTCAACTATTAGCTGCTCGTTGATCTTCTCAGGTATTATTTCTCTTTCAGGGTATTCGATGAATTTACCTTCCATTTTGTCAGTGTTAAACTCTAACCAAGAGAATTTCTTAACCTCAGCACCAGCAGTAGCTACATGCTGAATGATAACTTCTATATTTTTTGACTTTCCTCTAACAGAAACCACGTCCCCTGGCTTTAATTGCGCAGAAGGAATATTATTCAAAACACCGTTTACAATAATGTGTCTGTGAGATACAAGCTGACGAGCGGCTCTTCTAGTAGGAGCAATGCCCATTCTAAAAACCGCATTGTCTAATCTAGCTTCTAGTAATTGTAGAAGTACTTCACCAGTAACTCCCTTCTTACCAGATGCCTTTTCGAATAAGTTCCGGAATTGCTTTTCAAGCACACCATATGTGTATTTAGCCTTTTGCTTTTCCTTTAGTTGGTTTGCGTAATCAGATTTCTGCTTTCTACGACCACCACCGTGTTGACCTGGAGGAGTTTTTCTTCTTTCGAAAGCTCTATCGAAGCCAAATATTGCTTCTCCTAATGCTCTTGCTTTTTTTGTTCTTGGTCCAGTATACCTTGCCATAATTATATAAGTCTTTAGCTGTATTAAACACGTCTTCTTTTAGGAGGTCTACATCCATTATGAGGAATAGGTGTAACATCCTTGATTTTAGTAACTTTTATACCTGCAACATCAATTGCTCTAATTGCAGCTTCTCTACCAGCTCCAGGACCTTTAACAAATACTTCTGCAGTTCTCATACCTGCTGCTGCGGCAACAGAGGCAGCATCTGTAGCTGCTATTTGAGCCGCGTATGGAGTATTCTTTTTAGAGCCCCTAAATCCAGCCTTACCTGCAGAGGCCCAAGAAATGACTTGGCCACTTTTGTTGGTAAGTGAGATAATGATGTTATTAAAGCTAGCTTGAATAAAGATTAGGCCTTCTGGCTCTACCTTTACTACGCGTTTTTTTACTTTCTTATTCTTAGCCATATTGAATGAATATGATATCTATTAAATATTATTTAGTTGCTTTCTTCTTGTTAGCAACTGTCTTTCTCTTTCCTTTTCTTGTACGAGCATTTGTCTTTGTGCGCTGCCCACGTAAAGGAAGTCCTCTACGATGTCTAAGACCACGGTAGCATCCAATATCCATCAATCTCTTAATGTTTAATTGGACCTCAGATCTTAATTGACCTTCAACACGGTACTCGTTTTGAATAATCCCAGAAATTGCCTTGATATTTTCATCATTCCAGTCCGATACCTTAGTATGTTTGTCGATACCTGCTTTATCAAGTATTTCTAATGCTCTTGAAGGACCTACACCGAAAATATAAGTTAATCCGATTATTCCTCTTTTGTTTCTTGGTAAATCTACACCAGCTATTCGTGCCATATCTTAAAAATTTTTACCCTTGACGTTGTTTAAATCTAGGATTCTTCTTGTTGATAACATAGAGTTTCCCCTTTCTTCTTACGATCTTACAATCTGTAGATCTCTTTTTTATTGAAGCTCTTACCTTCATAATGTATCAATTTAATTAAACTGAATTATTTGTATCTATAGTTAATACGGCCTCTTGATAGGTCATATGGTGAAATCTCAACAGCTACTTTATCACCAGGAAGGATTCGAATGTAGTGCATTCTCATTTTTCCAGATATAGTGGCCACTATTTCGTGCCCGTTTTCTAATCTTACTCTAAACATAGCATTGGAGAGTGCTTCTTCAATGATACCGTCTTGTTTTATAAGGTCTTGTTTAGCCATAAACTGAATTTCGGAGTGCAAAGATACTAATTTTATCTTATAATGCACAGCTTTTAATCGTTAAACGTTAGCCAATTCTGCCGTTCTAATGGCTATTTTGTTAACGTTTGAATTCTTTGCTATTTCTGATTCTATGAGTCTATGATCACTTAATATGATTGCCTTTTCCTTTTGCACACAAATAGTGTGTTCGTAATGTGCCGCCAAAGTGCCATCTTTACTAGCAATAGTCCAGCCGTCATCTAGCTGTTTCACTTCTTTTTTACCATTATTGACCATTGGCTCAATGGCGATTACTAATCCTTCCTTAAGTTTAGCTCCTCTTCCTCTCTTTCCATAGTTAGGTACTTCAGGAGCTTCATGCAGCGACCTACCGATACCATGACCGACCAATTCCCTTACTACACCATAGTTATAGGTCTTTTCACAATAATTTTGAATTGCAAAGCCAATATCTCCTATTCTTTGACCTGCAGTTGCTGCGGCTATTCCTTTGTATAGGGACGTATTTGTAACTTCAAGGAGTTGAAGCGTTTCTGGACTAATTTCACCTAATGCGAAGGTGTATGCAGAATCTCCAAAGAATTCATTCATGTAAGTACCGCAATCAATAGATACGATATCTCCATCTTTAAACTCTTCATTAGTCGGGATGCCATGAACAACCTGATCATTTGTTGATATACATAAAGTGTTAGGAAAACCTCGGTATCCTTTGAACGCAGGTAGCGCCTTGTGGTCTTTTATTAATTCTTCAGCAACGATATCCATTTCTAGACCAGTTACTCCAGGTCTAATTAAAGATGCCACTTGAGCCAAAGCCTTACAAACTAGTAAACAGCTCTGCCTAATTAATTCAACCTCCTCTTCTGTTTTGTAGTATACCATTATTTATTAAAGCTAATTAATCGGGATAACGAAAACACTTACAACCCAGTATCCAGTAAATGGTTTAAGAGGAGAAGACTACATACCTGCACCAATCCCTTGCATTCGGCTTCTCCCTTGTAACTTCCCAGATTTAACTAAGCCATCGTACTTTCTCATAAGAAGATAACTTTCGATCTGTTGCAATGTATCAAGCACAACAGCTACTAAGATTAGCATTGATGTTCCTCCAAAGAATAGTGCTAATGACAAATTCACACCAAAGAGTTTAACTACAATTGCTGGAAGTATAGATATGAGTCCAAGGAAAATAGATCCTGGAAGTGTAATTCTGGTGGTTACTGTATCAATAAAGTCCGCAGTACTTTTTCCCGGCTTAATACCTGGTATAAAAGCGTTTTGCCTTTTAAGATATTCAGCATATTGCTGAGGATTTACTAATAGAGCAGTATATACATAAGTAAACACTACAACAAGTAAGAAATAAACAATATTGTAAGGTCCGGATGTTATATCGTTGAAAATGGATGCTATACTTCCCGCAGCAGGAGCAGCTCCATCACTTGAGAAATATGTTGCAATAGTCCCAGGCAAGAACATTAATGCTTGGGCAAAGATGATTGGCATTACACCTGCAGCATTCACTTTTACCGGAATATAATCTCTATTTCCGGCAACAGGCATTTCCGTATTGCTTCTTCCAACAATTCTCTTTGCAAATTGGATTGGTATTTTTCGTACACCTTGGACTATAAGTACGGTGGCCATAGTCACGGCAAATAAGGCAGCAATAATAATTAAAAACATAAAAGGATTAGACTGCTTAGTCATTTCCCCAACAAAAGCCGCAGGTAAAGTTGCAATGATTCCTATTGTAATCAATAGCGATACACCATTCCCAATACCTTTATCCGTGATCTTTTCTCCTAACCACATAGCAAAAATAGTCCCTGCACAAAGGATTATTATGTTTGAAAGCCAGAATATGGAGGTAGGTACGTTCGCATTTACCGCACCTGGAGTCTGTTGTATCATACTCAAATAACCAGTACCCTGTACTAGACAAATAAATACCGTCAACATCCTTGTGATTTGTGTAATCTTTTTTCTTCCAGATTCTCCTTCTTTTTGTTGAAGTCTCTGGAAATAAGGAACGGCAAATCCTAATAGTTGAATTATAATTGATGCTGTGATATAAGGCATGATGCCCAATGCAAATAGTGAAGCATTTTTAAATGCACCACCAGAAAACATATTGATAATACCGAGTAAACTATCTGGTGAATTAGAAATACTATTTTCCAAAGCACCACGGTTTACTCCAGGAAGTATAATAAACGATCCTATTCTATATATTGCTAACATCGCAATAGTAAATAGGATTCTACCTTTCAATTCATCTATACTCCAAATATTCTTAAGAGTAGTTATCAATCTTTTCATCGGTGCAATTTATGCGATTGTAATAGTACTACCTGATTTCTCAATCAATTCTTTTGCGGAAGCAGATACGGCATGAGCAGTTATGCTGAGCTTATTTTTTAATTCACCTGTTCCTAAGATCTTGACCTTGTCCTCTTTGTTTACTATTCCATTAGTAACTAAAAACTCAATATCAATATTAGAGTTACGATATTTGTCATAAATAGATTCCAATCTATCCAGATTAATAACGACAAACTCAGATCTATTAGGGTTTTTGAAGCCTCTCTTTGGCAATCTCATCTGCAAAGGCATCTGACCACCCTCGTGGTTCCTCTTTTTGCTATAACCAGATCTAGATTTTTGGCCCTTATGACCTCTAGTTGCAGTACCACCTTTACCAGATCCCTGACCTCTTGCGATACGCTTCCCACTCTTTACAGCTCCTTTAGCTGGTCTTAGATTATGAAGTTCCATTGTTAAATTTTATTATATTTCTTCAACCACTACTAAGTGGCTTACTTTATTTATCATTCCAAGTATCTGCGGAGTAGCTTCATGCTCTACCGTTTGATTCATTTTCTTTATTCCAAGGGCAATCATAGTTTGCTTTTGACGCTTTGTGCGATCAATTACTGATTTTACTTGGGTAACTTTAACTTTAGCCATGATACTTATCTATTCTTTATTATCCTTTAAAGAGCTTCTCCATAGAAATTCCTCTTACCTGAGCAATTTCCATTGGTGATCTTAACTTGCTTAGTGCATCAATCGTAGCTTTAACTACGTTATGCGGGTTTGAAGAGCCTTGAGACTTTGCAAGTACATTTTGTACTCCAGCCATCTCTAACACAGCTCTCATCGCTCCACCGGCGATTACACCTGTACCTTCAGATGCAGGCTTGATAAGTACTTTACCAGCACCGTATTTACCTTTCTGAGGATGAGGTATTGTTCCTTTGTGAACAGGAACCTTTACCAAATTCTTCTTTGCATCATCTACAGCCTTTTGAATGGATTCTGAAACATCTCTTGCTTTCCCAAGACCATGTCCAACTGTACCTTTTCCATCTCCAACTACAACAACTGCAGCAAAGCTAAAGGTTCGCCCCCCTTTTGTTACTTTTGCAACTCTATTAAGGTTAACCAACTTTTCTTTAAGCTCAGATTCTGATGCTTTAATTCTTTTCTGATTTCTATTTGCCATTGTTCTTATTCTATGTAATTAGAATTCTAAACCATTCTCTCTTGCTGCGTCAGCCAAGGCCTTCACACGACCATGATACAAGTATCCGGATCTATCAAAAATAATTTTATTAATATTATTGTCTTTAGCCAACTGTGCTAAAGCTTGACCAACGGCTTTCGCTTGGCCAATTTTAGTAGTGTCTTCACTAGCGCCAACCTTCTTAGAAGACACACTGAAAAGAGTAACGCCCTTGATATCGTCAATTACTTGACAAGATATATTCTTGTTGCTTCTAAAAACACTTACTCTCGGTACACTATCTGTCCCAGAAATGCGTTTCCTGATTCTCTTCTGAATTCTCTTTCTACTATTGCGTTTTGAAAGTTTCATTATATTCTTAATTAAATAAATCTAATTATAATATTATCCAGCAGTCTTACCCTGCTTTCTTCTAATCTCTTCACCAGCAAATCGGATACCTTTTCCTTTGTATGGTTCAGGCTTTCTAAATGCTCTTATTTTTGAAGCGATTTGGCCAATCAACTGCTTATCAGCACTTGATAACATCACTTTTGGTGGCTGCCCCTTTTCCATGCTAGTCTCTACCTTCACTTCATCAGCAACGTAAAAATAAATAGGGTGAGAATAACCCAGCGTTAATTCCAAAAGCTGACCGCTATTGTTCGCTCTATACCCTACACCATGCAACTCCATAGTCTTTGCGTATCCTTCAGAAACACCAATGACCATATTATTTATCAAAGATCTATACAAACCATGCATAGAACGATGTCTTTTCTGGTCAGTTGGCCTCTTCACTGTAAGTGAGCCATCTTCTATAGTTAGCTCAAGATCTTGATCAACTTGTTGCTTTAATTCACCTTTTGCTCCTTTAACTGTAACCATGTTGCTTTTTGAAACATCAATGGTAACGCCACTTGGGATCGTTATTGGTGCTTTACCTATTCTAGACATCTTTAAAATTTTCTATTCTAATATTAATATATGTAGCAAACTAATTCCCCTCCTACGTTCTCTTTCTTTGCTTGCTTATCCGTCATTACTCCCTTGCTCGTTGAAACAATAGTAAGACCTAAACCGTTAATTACCATCGGGATTTCGTCCACCTTAGAATATCTTCTAAGACCAGGAGTACTATAGCGTCCCAACTTTCTTATTGCAGGTACTTTCGTATTCTGATTATACTTCAGAGCTATTTTAATAAGACCTTGCTTACCTGCATCATCATCAAACATATACTTAAGGATATAGCCTTGGTCATAAAGTATCTCAGTGATACTTTTCTTCATTTTAGAAGCAGGAATCTCAACTATTTTATGCCCAGCTTGCTGTGCATTTCTAATTCTAGTTAAATAATCTGCTATTGGATCTGTTACCGCCATTGTCTAATTATTAAATATATTTTTGATTACCAGCTGGCCTTAGTTATTCCAGGAATCTTTCCTTCTAATGCCATTTTTCTAAAAACAACTCTACAAATTCCGAAGTCTCTCATGTAGCCCTTCGGTCTACCAGTTAGTTTACATCTATTGTGCAATCTTTTCTTAGAGGAGTTCCTAGGAAGTTTATCCAATGCATCCCAATCCCCTGCCTTCTTTAACTCTTTGCGCAGATCAGCATACTTAGCGACCATCCTTTCTCTCTTTCTTTCTCTTGCAATAAGCGATTTTCTAGCCATTACTATTAATTTCTTTGATTTTTAAAAGGAAGACCTATCTCTTTTAAAAGAGCTAAAGCTTCAGCATCTGTTCTAGCAGAAGTAATTATATTTATATCCATCCCAGTAATCTTATTGATTTTATCTAAATCAATTTCTGGAAATATAATCTGTTCAGTAATACCCATTGAGTAGTTACCTCTGCCATCAAAACTCTTATCATTGATTCCACGGAAATCTCTAACTCGTGGTAATGCTACTGTAATCAATCTATCAAGAAACTCATACATACGTTCATCGCGTAAAGTAACTCTAGCACCAATGGTCATGCCTTCTCTCAACTTAAAGTTAGAGACAGATTTTCGTGCTTTAGTTGGCACTGCTTTTTGACCAGCTATTAGTGTCATTTCTTCTAGCGCAATATCCGCCAACTTCTTGTCTTGTGTAGCTTGACCAACACCTTGGTTGATACATACCTTTAAAATTTTAGGCACTTGCATCACAGATCCATAATTGAACTGCTCCATGAGCTTGTCCTTTATTTCTTCTCTGTATTTTTTCTTAAGTCTAGGTACGTAACTCATTACTTAATAATTTCTCCTGATTTTTTTGAATATCTTACCAACTTACCGTCCTCTAACTTTCTTCCTACTCTGGTAGGTTCTCCATTAGCAGGATCCAATAACATAAGATTTGAAATATCAATAGGTCCAGCCTTATCCACGATACCGCCAGCATTTTCCGCAGTAGCTTTGGTGTGCTTCTTTCTAATATTAACACCTTCAACAATTGCCCTATTTTTAGCTGGGAATATCTGAAGTACTTCACCAGAAAGACCTTTATTTGATCCAGATATAACTTTTACCTGATCACCCTTCTTGATTTTTATTTTATGCTTGAAATTTAATACTTTCTTGTAAGGCATAATATTCTTAATTTATATTACCTCAGGGGCTAGTGAAACAATCCTCATATAATCTTTGTCTCTAAGCTCTCTAGCTACAGGTCCAAAAATACGAGTTCCTCGAGGTTCTTCTGAATCATTTAACAATACAACAGCATTGTCATCAAATCTGATATATGTACCATCGTTTCTTCTTACTTCCTTTTTAGTACGGACAATTACTGCCTTAGAAACGGTACCTTTTTTAACTCCACCAGGTGAAGCATCTTTTACAGATACAACTATGACATCTCCTATAGATGCATATCTTCTCTTAGAACCTCCTAATACTCTGATGCAGAGAACTTCTTTTGCACCGCTATTATCAGCTACTTTTAATCTACTTTCTTGCTGTATCATCTTAATTTTATTTTGAGAGCCATTTGGCTTACAATTATTTTGCTTTTTCTAGCACTTCTACTAAGCGCCATCTTTTTCTCTTACTTAATGGTCTTGACTCAGTAATTCTTACTGTATCTCCAACTGTACATTGGTTAGATTCGTCATGCGCCATAAATTTTTTTGAACGCTTCACAAACTTACCGTAGATAGGGTGACGAAGTCTTCTAACCACGTTAATGGTGATGCTTTTGTCCATAGATGTACTGGTAACTACACCTACCATTACTTTTTTATTTGTCGTCTCAGCCATAATTCAAATACTGTTTAGATATTATCTTATCTTCTTCGTTCTCTGATTTTTGAACGATTTGCTATTTCCTCTTCAGACATAGCAGCAATCTCTCTCCTTCTCACCTCTGTCTTTAGGCGCGCAATATCTTTTCTTGCTTCTGTCAATCTTAGTGGATTGTCTAAACCTCTAACCGCATGATCAAACTTGAGCTTCCCATACTGTTCTTCAGTTGTAGCCAATTCTGCTTTTAGATCCTCATCTGAAAAGCTTTGTAATTCTTGAAATTTACTTGAAGCCATTTTTTATTAATTAACTTATTCTATGATTCTAATTCTATTGTTCAAAGTCTCTTCTTATCACCATCTTAGTTGCCATTGGTAATTTTTGTGCGGCAAGCCTTAATGCTTCTTTTGCAGTTTCCATTGGCACACCATCCATTTCAAACATAATTCTGCCCGGCTTTATCTGAGCAACATAGTGATCCAAAGCTCCCTTACCTTTACCCATCCGTACTTCAGCTGGCTTGGAAGTCATTGGTTTATCTGGAAATACTCTGATCCAAACTTTTCCCTCTCTCTTCATGTATCTAGTCATGGCAATACGAGCAGCTTCTATCTGTCTACTGGTTAATCTACCACGCTCTAATGCCTTAAGACCAAAAGAACCAAAGTCAACGGTACTTCCTCGGTACGCAAGGCCTTTATTTCTGCCTTTCTGCGCTTTTCTATATTTTGTTCTTTTCGGTTGTAACATTTCTTAATTGTATTTTAATCCAAAAAAACACCTTTTTCAAAAGTTTGGCAAAGGTACGCCTTTTCTAACTGATTATCTAATTCCTATTATTTCTTCTATTTCCCCCATCTCTTCTTCCTCCTCCTCTTCTATCATTTCCTCTTCTATTCCCTCCTCCTCTTCTATCTTTCTTACTATCTACTCCTACATTAGGTGATAAATCTCTCTTACCAAGAACCTCACCGTTACATATCCATGTCTTAATACCAATCTTTCCGTATACTGTAAGAGCTTCAACTAATGCATAGTCAATATCTGCTCTGAAAGTGTGCAAAGGTGTTCGACCCTGCTTATATTCTTCAGATCGAGCCATTTCCGCTCCATTCAATCTTCCGCTGATTCTAATCTTAATACCTTCCGCTCCTGCTCTAATCGTAGACTGAATAGCCATTTTTATAGCCCTTCTATAGTTCATTCTAGATTCAATCTGCTTAGCAACTTGCTCACCCACTATATATGCGTCAAGCTCTGGCTTACGAATCTCAACAATATTGATCTGGATATCGCTTCCTGTAAGTTTCTTCAACTCCTCTTTTATACGATCTACTTCAGATCCTCCTTTTCCAATAATAATTCCAGGTCTAGAAGTATTGATAGTAACAGTGATTCTCTTAAGTGTTCTTTCAATAATAATTTTTGAAACGCCACCTTTGCTAACACGAGCACGTAGGTATTTACGGATACGTTCATCCTCTACCACCTTGTCACCAAAGTTGTTGCCACCGAACCAGTTGGATTGCCATCCTTTTATGATTCCTAGTCTATTACCAATTGGATTTGTCTTTTGACCCATTATCTACTTTTTATTCTTCCTCTGAAGAGTTATTATCAGCCGAATCTAAACTAGTTGGCTTTCTATTTTCTACTATAATTGTTATGTGGTTGGTACGCTTTCTGATTCTGTGCGCTCTACCATGCGGAGCAGGTCTGAACCTTTTCAGCATATACCCTTTATCTACTAAAGCTGTCTTGACGTACAAGTCATGATCATCAGCGCTTACACTCATGCCGTTCTTGTATTCCCAATTTGCTATAGCTGACACTAATACCTTTTCAGCCCAAGTAGATGCCTCCTTATTTGTAAATCTAAGGATATCTAAAGCATGGTCGACATTTTTGCCCCTGATGTTTTGTACAACCAATCTCATCTTTCTTTCTGACATTGGGCAATTTTTCAATTTAGCTACTGCTTCCATTTTATCTAATATTTAGAAATAGTAAAAATCTATTTTCTGTTACCTGCGTGTCCTTTATAGGATCTAGTTGGAGAAAACTCTCCTAATTTATGGCCAACCATGTTCTCCGTTACAAATACTGGAACAAAAGTTTTTCCATTATGCACTGCAATCGTTTCACCTACCATATCTGGTATTATCATAGAAGCTCTTGACCAAGTTTTAATTACTGACTTCTTCTTAGAGTCTTTTGCTTTAAAGACTTTTGTCAAAAGTTTATGAAAGACATAAGGTCCTTTTTTTACAGATCTTGCCATTACTATTATTTATTTCTTACTTTTTGATTTACGCTTTGAGATAATCATCTTGTTAGAATATTTTCTCAACTTTCTTGTCTTCTGTCCTTTAGCCATGATACCTGTTCTTGACCTTGGGTGCCCACCTGAAGCTTTACCTTCACCACCACCCATCGGGTGATCAACAGGGTTCATCGCAACTCCTCTCGTGTGAGGACGCTTTCCTAACCATCTCTTTCTTCCGGCTTTACCTAACACTTGTAAACTGTGATCAGGATTAGAAGTCGAACCGATAGTTGCTTTACATGTAAGCAAGATTCTTCTTACTTCACCTGAAGGAAGACGTACGCTTGCATACTTACCTTCTCTACCCATCAAAGTACCATAAGTACCTGCACTTCTAGCTAAAGCAGCACCTTTTCCAGGCTTCAATTCAATGGCATGAATTACCGAACCTAAAGGAATGTCACTTAGGTATAGAGAATTTCCTACGTTTGGTTCTGCTCCTTTACCAGAGTTTAATTTATCTCCTACGTTGATGCCGTCAGGAGCAATAATATATCTCTTTTCGCCATCCTCAAATTGAGTCAATGCGATATAAGCTGATCTATTTGGATCGTACTCAATAGTACTTACAGTCGCTTCAAATCCTTCTCTATCTCTTTTGAAGTCGATAATTCTGTATCTACGCTTGTGCCCACCTCCAATGTATCTTTGCGTCATGCGTCCAGTAGCATTACGACCACCTGATCTTTTCATCGGAGCTAGAAGACTCTTTTCTGGCTTTGAGGTTGTCAAAGCAGAATAATCGTTCCCTACTCTAAATCGAGTACCTGGAGTGATTGGATTGTACTTTTTAACTGGCATAATTTTTAAATCTTTTCTATCTGTATTTACAATAGATTACATTTCACCATAAAGGTTAAGTTCTTCACCTTCAGCTAATTTCACTATAGCTTTCTTGAAAGATGAACTTTGACCTCTTAAAACACCTGACTTGGTATTTCTACTTTTCGTCTTACCAGGCATCACAGCTGTATTCACACTCACAACACTAACGTTGTACGTTTTTTCAACAGCATTTTTTATTTCAATTTTATTAGCACGACGATGTACTACAAAACAAGCCTTGTTTTCGTTCTCAGAAATCATTTCTGATTTCTCCGTAATTAATGGCTTGATTAATATTGTCTTTTTCATAATTCTATGATTAAGCAAGAATAGTTTTAAGTTTATCCACAGCTCCTTCACTTAAGATTAATGTATTTGCATGCATAATCTCATAGGTGCTAAGACTTGTACTGTTCGCTACTACTGCGTTCTGTATATTTCTGCTAGACATGTAAACTGCCTTATCCACTTCACCTGTCACCAAAAGAGTGCGCTTTCCATTCAAGTCTAAGCTTGAAATAATGCTAGCGAATTCTTTAGTCTTTGGTGCATCAAATGTAAAGTCTTCAATGATCATCAAGTTACCTGCACTCGCCTTTACAGAGATAGCAGATTTTCTTGCTAATGACTTTACCTTCTTATTTAGCTTCGAGGAGTATGTTCTTGGCTTAGGTCCAAAGATTCTACCACCGCCTCTGAAAATAGGAGACTTGATATCTCCCGCTCTCGCCGTACCAGTACCTTTCTGCTTCTTGATCTTCTTTCTAGAACCAGCTACTTCACCTCTTTCCTTTGACTTGCTAGTACCTTGTCTTTTGTTAGCAAGGTGCTGCTTAACGTCTAAGTAGATAGCATGCTCATTGGCTTCAACACCAAAAATGTTATCTGGTAAATCAACTGACCTGCCAGTTTTATTGCCTTTTATATCAACTACATCAATCTTCATAATTGATTATTTTTCTATAATTACGTAAGCTCCTTTATGACCTGGCAATGCACCTTTGATCAATAGAAGATTCTTTTCAGGAAATATTTTAACTACTTCCAAGTTTTGGATTTTCACTTTGGTGTTACCTGTACGGCCACCCATTCTCATACCCTTGAATACTTTCGCTGGGTAGGAAGCAGCACCGATAGAACCAGGAGCTCTTTGTCTGTTGTGCTGACCGTGCGTCGCATCGTTCACACCTTTAAAGTTGTATCTTTTAACAACCCCTTGGAAACCTTTTCCTTTGGTAGAACCAGAAACACTTACTTTATCGCCTTCGGCGAATACTTCAGCTACAGTAAGCAAGTCACCCAAACCCTTAGGTCCGACTTCTCCTTCTTCTGGGCTGATTAAAGCATCCACATTAAAATCTCTAAATTCTGTGAGCTTACGCTTAGGAGCAGTACCTGCTTTCTCTAAGTGCTTGATCATAGCTTTAGAAGTATTTTTTGCTTTCGCTTCACCGAAACCAATTTGCAATGCATTGTAACCGTCAGTATCAGTGGTTTTAACTTGTGTGATTACACAAGGTCCAACTTCTACAACTGTACAAGCAATGTTTTTTCCAGCTTTATTGAAAATGCTGGTCATACCAATTTTTTGTCCGATTAATCCATTCACAATGAATCAAATTTTATAGTAAGCAATCCACAAAAAGTGAATACTCTGTTTCAAAAAAATGCCAATAAGAAGTGCTCTAAAAAAGTAGGCTTAGGTAAGTTTGACTTGAATGTCAACTCCACTAGGCAGTTCCAATTTTGAAAGCGCATCTACGGTCTTTTGCGTAGGGGTATAAATTTCTATAAGACGTTTGTGTGTGCGCAACTGAAACTGTTCTCTAGATTTTTTATTCACGTGAGGTGAACGTAAAACTGTGAAGATTTTCTTTTCAGTGGGCAGCGGAATGGGTCCTGTTATGACAGCACCACTAGTACGTACAGTTTTAACAATTTTTTCAGTAGACTTATCTACCAAATTGTGATCGTACGAACGTAGCTTGATTCTTATTTTCTGATTCATATCCCTAATAAAATTTCCAAATTAATTCTAAAATACTAATTGGGCTGCAAAGATACACTTTACAGCCCAATTGTCAAAGGTATTAACCTTTTATTTTAAACATTTGCAGTTCCTTTTGCCTTAGCTATAACCTCTTCGGCTACGTTCTTTGGCGCTGGTGCATAATGTGAGAATTCCATAGTAGAATTCGCTCTACCGGAAGTAATTGTTCTTAACGATGTTACATACCCAAACATCTCTGCCAATGGCACATCTGCTTGTATGGCAACTACGTTACCCGTTCTAACATCCTGAGACTTAGGTAATCCTCTTCTTCTGTTAAGGTCACCAATAACGTTCCCTACAAATTCTTCAGGAGAAACTACCTCCAACTTCATGATAGGTTCCATCAATACAGGCTTTGTTTTAGGAGCCGCTTCTTTGAAGCCTTCCTTCGCACAAAGTTCGAATGCGATAGGTTTTGAATCCACTGCGTGAATTTTACCATCGTATACTCTCACTTTCATTGCCTCGATATTATATCCAGCAAGAATACCATTATCCATCATCTGCAAGAAACCTTTCTGCACAGAAGGAAGGTATTCTTTAGGAATGGCACCACCTACAATGTTATTTACAAACTGCAGCTTAACCTTACCTGCCTTAAATTCATCACTATCTAAGAATTCTTGATCCGCTGGTCCTAATTCAAATTCCATTTCTGCAAATAAACCTGATCCCCCAGATTGCTTTTTCAAACGCTCTCTATGCTTAACGGTAGTATTCAATGCCTCCTTGTAGCTTACTTGAGGTTGACCTTGATTACATTCTACTTTGAACTCTCTCTTCAGTCTATCAATAATGATTTCTAAGTGCAACTCACCCATACCGCTAATAACAGTCTGGTTTGTTTCCTCATCGAACTTTACTTTGAATGTAGGATCCTCCTCAGCTAATTTTGCTAAAGACATACCTAACTTATCAACATCCTTTTGAGTTTTTGGCTC
Source organism: uncultured Saprospiraceae bacterium (assembly GCA_937923345.1). Lineage (GTDB taxonomy): Bacteria > Bacteroidota > Bacteroidia > Chitinophagales > Saprospiraceae > JALZVN01. Next base: position 22,025 of record CAKZVJ010000147.1, on the reverse strand, counting down.
AATTGCAATCCCGATCACAGGATCAGGGAAAGTAATATTTTCAAGGATGATAGGATGCTTTTCATCGCAGATCGTATCTCCTGTTCTCAAATCTTTGAAACCAACACCTGCAGCTATATCTCCTGCCTCTACACGATCAATAGGCTTTTGCTTATTGGCGTGCATTTGGTAGATTCTTGAAATTCTTTCTTTGTTGCCTGATCTAGTATTCAATACATAAGAACCAGCATCTAACGCTCCGGCATATACTCTAAAGAAACACAATCTCCCTACAAATGGATCCGTAGCAATCTTAAATGCAAGTGCCGTAAATGGCTCATCTGTATTAGGCTTTCTTGTAACCTCTTCGTCTGTCTTTGGATTCACACCAACAATCGCCTCCAAGTCCATTGGAGAAGGAAGGTAAGCGCAAACTGCATCCAATAGAATCTGAACACCTTTGTTCTTAAATGCAGATCCACACATCATAGGTGTAATCTTCATGTCGATAACTGCAGCACGAATGGCAGCAATCATTTCATCCTCAGTGATAGAGTTAGGATCTTCGAAGAACTTCTCCATCAATCTGTCATCATACTCCGCTACTTCCTCAATCAATTTACCTCTATACTCTTCAACTGTGTCTTTGATGTCCTCTGGAATGTCGATAACGCTGAAAGTCATACCAGCATCGTTATTATCCCAAACTATCGCTTGATTGGTAATTAAATCAACAACACCTTCGAAAGTTTCTTCAGCACCGATTGGCACCTGTAATGGAACAGCATTGGCACCCAACTTCTCTCTTACGTCATTCACAACATCAAAGAAGTTCGCACCTGATCTATCCATCTTATTTACGAAACCAATTCTTGGTACTTTATATCTATCAGCTTGACGCCAAACCGTTTCAGATTGTGGCTCAACACCAGATACTGCACAGAATAAGGCAACCACACCATCTAATACACGCAGTGATCTTTCCACCTCTACAGTGAAATCAACGTGACCAGGGGTATCGATAATATTAATTGGAAACTCTTGATCTTTCCACTTCCATGAAGTCTTTGTAGCAGCAGAAGTAATGGTAATACCTCTTTCTTGTTCCTGCTCCATCCAATCCATCGTAGCAGCACCATCGTGTACCTCACCGATCTTGTGGCTGATACCAGTATAATATAGTACTCTTTCAGTAGTAGTGGTTTTACCTGCATCAATATGCGCGGCAATACCGATGTTTCGAGTAAATTTTAAATCTATTGACATAGCAATTTATTGTGAATATGTTAATTTATACTTCTGTAAACGGAATGGAGTTAAAAGAGTTATACTACACTCTAAAGTGTGCAAACGCTCTGTTAGACTCTGCCATTTTGTGCGTTTCTTCTTTTCTCTTTACTGCAGCACCTTCATTCTTGCTTGCTGCTATCAACTCAGCAGACAACTTCTCTGCGAATCCTTTTCCAGATCTTTGGCGAGCGAATCTAATCACCCACTTCATTCCGATTGATATTTTACGAGAAGCTCTAATCTCAGTAGGAATCTGGAATGTTGCTCCCCCAATTCTTCTACTTCTTACTTCTACCTGAGGAATGACATTATTCAAGCCATCCTTCCATATTTTATGTGGATTCTCTTTTGTCTTTTCTTCTATGATATCCATAGCATTATAGAATACCTCAAAAGCAGTGCTTTTCTTTCCTGCCAACATCATATTGTTGACAAATTGAGTTACCATAATATCTCCAAATCTAGGGTCTGGCTTAACAATTCTTATTTTTGGCTTTCTTTTACGCATCTTCTTTAATTAAAAGGATATCAAAAGTTTATTTATCTAAATTATTTCTTAGGACGCTTAGCCCCATATTTACTACGTGATTGAGTCCTATCGGCAACACCCGCTGTATCTAGTGCTCCTCTGACGATAGTATAACGTACCCCAGGCAAATCCTTTACTCTACCTCCTCTCACCAATACTATAGAGTGTTCTTGCAAATTATGCCCTTCACCAGGGATATAGCAAATCACCTCAAATCCATTCGTCAATCTAACCTTAGCCACTTTTCTAAGTGCCGAGTTAGGCTTCTTAGGAGTAGTCGTGTATACTCTAGTACAAACCCCTCTTTTCTGAGGTGAACTCTCTAAAGCTTTAGACTTACTCTTGGTAATTATTTGTTTTCTACCTTTACGAACAAGTTGATTAATAGTAGGCATATACCTTATGTGTTTAATTTACAAGCCACAAAATTTATTTAAGTGCTTGGTTGTTAATTAATTATACTAATATTTTTCACCCTCCCTCAAAAGGGATTGCAAATGTACGACTATATTTTCATAAATACAACAGAAAACCCCTAGTTTCATAGGGCTTTCACTCAATCACATTTTACAATCAAAGCAAATAAGCAATGGACATCAAATCTATAAAAATTAGAAAAGCAGAAGCCAAGGATTTGGGTACAATCTTAGGTTTTGTCCATCAGCTCGCTTTATATGAAAAAGAGCCAGAATCCGTCACCACTAATCTTAACGAATATGAAAAGTGTTTCCAAGCAGGCATATTTGAAGCCATTATTGCCGAAATAGACTCAAAAGCGGTTGGAATGGCCCTCTTTTACGATACTTTTTCTACTTGGAAAGGAAAAATGATTTATTTGGAAGATTTTATTGTTTTAGAAGCATATCGAAGGATGGGAATAGGCGAAAAGCTCTTTGACACCTTTCTTGAGATAGCTCTAAAAAAGGATGCAAAACTTGTAAAATGGCAGGTTCTAGACTGGAATACCCCTGCTATTGATTTTTACCTTAAAAAGAAGGCTACCATTGAAAAAAATTGGTGGAATGGAAAGATTATCTTTAATTCAAAATAAGCTTATTTGTGACATGTATTTCATTGAAGTTCAGAATTTTACCGTGTGAAGGATAGGATGCAGCCGACTGATAAGGAGGAGTGTAGGAGGAGTTTAATGATGACTGTATATAATTATAATTTAATCCCGTCGAATATTATAAAACTACATGTAGCTCTAATAAATCCTCCTATACCGAAACGAAGTGGAGTGCAGGATAGCCTGACCTAGACCGCAGCTTTTCGCAAGGGCTAGGGCACACCCAAACGCTCCCTATTTTGATATAACAATCGCCGTTTTCAATGTGAACGAAACACAATGTTGGACAATTAAGAGCCAGATTATTGGAAATGTTGTGGCATATTGGTAAATTTGGTAAAATATTACCCAAAAAGAAATAGTGTTTCATAGTGTGAGGGGTGGCCAAGTCTAAAATTGGTTGCTCCTTTTTTCTTACTGTACCCTACTTACGATGAAATTGGCTAAGGCTTCAAGTTCTCTCAATCCTGCTTTATTTTGACTATTTACACCGTGCAGTGACACTAGCGCTTTATCCAAATATAGCTGTTTGAGGGTATTCATTTTCTCTTGAATCTGACAATTATCCATCATAGCTCTTACCTGGGGGAGCTTTTTTTCGATATCTAAATCACTGTTGTACAGATCTTTAAAATTCTCACTCCCAGCTTCCATATGTTGGAGCGTCGTCAAGTAAAGAATAGTTTTTTTCTTTTGCTGGATATCTCCACCTATCATCTTACCTACCCTCGCCTGCTCGCCATAAGTATCCAACAAGTCATCCTGTACCTGAAAAGAGATACCGATATTTACTCCGAAGTCATAGAGCTTTTGAGCGTCATCATCGCTAGCGCCTCCGAGAATAGCGCCTACCTGAAGGGAACATGCCAATAAAACTGCAGTTTTCAGTTTTATCATAAGCAGATAATCCTCTATAGATACATCCTCTCTCGATTCAAAGTCAATATCGTACTGCTGCCCTTCGCATACCTCTTTAGCAGTTTGAGTGAATAAGGAAAGAATCTTCAATCGCTTGTTGGCATCTTTAATTTTAAGGAGCTCCTCGTAGACCAAAATCAACATAGCATCACCAGACAATATCCCACTATTGACCCCATATTGACTATGCACACTGGGTTTGCCGCGCCTTGTATTTGCTTCATCCATAATGTCATCATGGACCAAGGAAAAATTGTGAAAAAGCTCTACTGCGTATGCACTTTGTTGCGCTATGTCTGAAATCTCATTTTGAAAAAGGCCATAAGCCAAAAGAAGAAAAGTTGCTCTTATGTGCTTACCTCCAAGATTCATGATATAGTTGATAGGGGTATACAGCCCTCGGGGTTCTGTGCTAATCTCCCTTGTCTTCAAATAGTTACTATATGAAGCTCTTACGCCTTGCAAATCCATCATCTAATGTACTTTAGCGCTAAGATAAAAAGCTTTGAATCCTAAGCCCATTTTATCATTTAAAGAGTGGCAAATATTTTTAGGGCAACTCCGATAACTTATGAACGGCAAAAAATGGGTTAATAGGAATGAAATTTTTTATCCACAAAAATTCGGTGATGCTTGTGCAACGACTTGATAGCATATCCAATCAACAATGTGCTCGTGCTTGAGGATCAGTGGATTAAAATAATGGTAAAGTTGGGCAAAAAGAGTCAAGTTTTGGTTTCTTGATTTTTCGGAGTATGAGCACCAACTGATATCACATTACTAAGCCAATAAATTAGGCATCATATTTGAATAAATGTAATGTGTAATAAGCGTGTCATTCTAGAATTACCTTATTATTACACACTCCAATACTTCAATAAATTAATTAGAGGCAGCAAATGTTGAATAATAAACCCAAAATATTAATAGTTGACAAACGTGATGAGGACATTACTCAAATCTCTAAACACATCAAGGCAACACTGCCAAAATGTGAATTATTAATAGCCAATGCATACTTCGAAGGAATCAACTATGCCACTTCTGAAGAAATAGACATCGCTTTTCTTAACCTGATGCTACCAGATTCTTCAGGGTTCAAAACACTAACCTCTTTTGTGGAGGCTCAGCCCAATATTCCAGTAATAGTACTCACTGAGAAATCTAATGAAATTCTAGGCAACCAAGCCATCAAGGCAGGAGCGCAGGATTTTCTTGTCAAGGGAGATATCGATCAGAAATCGATTGGCCGTGCGATTCGCTATTCTGTTCAAAGACATGCTAGCCAGCTCAAATTCAAAACCATAAGTGAAGATCTTACCAAGACGCAAAAGAGATTTTTGGAAGCGCAAAGGATGGGAAAATTTGGCTGCTGGGAGATGGACATTGTCAGTCACGAAATGATTTGGTCTGACGAGGTATTTGTTTTATTCGGTTTCCAAAAGCAAAGCTTTCTTCCTACCATGTCCGAATATTTGAACTATGTTCACACAGACGACAAAGGACTTGTAGAAGAGTTTTTTGATAATATTTCAAAATCTAATGAGACTCAAAATCTAGAACACAGGATTGTAACCGAGGGCAGGAATATCAAATATATTTCACTACAGTCTAGACTAGTCCTTGAAGATAATAGTAAGAAACTGAAAGTAGTAGGTGCCTTGCAGGACATCACGGCTAGGAAAATCAACGAGAAGTTGATGATCGAAAAAAATCTATCTCGTGGCATGCTCAATGTAAAGGAGCAAATGCTTTCTGACATAGGTTTTCAAATCCGTACTCCTTTATCTTCCATAACCAATCTATTATTTTTATTAGAAAATATTCCTTCTAGTCCTAAGCAAACGGAGCTTGTCTACGGCTTGAAAAATTCATTTAATGAATTATTTGGAGCGGTAAATAATTTGCTAAACTATTCTATCGTAGGACAAGAAAGCATGCATGATCAGGAGGAAGAGTTTAGATTACAAGAGTTTATGGACGCTTTTAAGCGGATGATAACCTTGAAGGCAGGAACAAATAAAATGGAGGTTACCTTTGACATCTCCGAAAGCACTCCACCTAAAGTGCTCACCTATCCAAAAAAGGTTACACAGCTGTTCTATAATATCGCCAACTTGGTATTTAATGAAGACGAAAGTATAACCAAAGTCAGTGTACATGCTGGCATGTCAAAAAGTGAACCCAACAACCAGTTTGAACTGTCTCTAAGTGGGTACAGACCTAATTTTTTCAATCCAGAAATGGTTGATTTATTAAAAAATGAGGACTACAAAAAAATCCTTGATAATGTAGAAAATACGCAGAATCACCATTTACTCAATGTGTCCATTCTGAATAAGATAATAAAGCAGATCAAAGGAGACCTAATCCTTGACCTAGATAATCAATGCATCAAAATGTGTTTGCCCGTTAAGCTCGTAGAAACGGTAGCTTATGACGCGAATGCCCAAGCACCCCTCAGCTCTCTTAGTGTACTTCTAGTGGAGGATCACTTCTTGAACCAAATCGCTACCAAAAAAATATTGACCACCTGGTCAGATCATGTCACTGTAGACATTGCAGAGAATGGCTTAGTCGGCGTCGAAAAATTCAGAGAACATGGCTACGACCTAGTATTGATGGACATACAAATGCCAGTCATGGACGGAATAGAATCCGCTACCAAGATTCGAGAGCTTAGCGAAGTGCCCATCATAGCCTTGACAGCCAACGCTACATCTCAAGAAGAAAAACGTTGCAAAAGTATAGGCATGAATGACTATCTCACCAAACCATTCAAACCAGAAGAACTACATGCTAAAATAATGAGTTTACTATTGCAGAGTCAGCAAGGGACATAGAGGAAAAACAAATTAGAGAGATTATTATTAATCCTTTACTCAACTTATCTTGTGTTTCTTTAGTTAAAAACTAAAGCACTTGGATTGGCATATGGATATCATTGAAAAAGACATTATCATTATTGGAGCGGGTCCATCTGGCTTAGTCTGCGCTATAGAAGCTGCTCGCCAAAATATGAATTTCTTAATCCTTGAAAAGGGATTACTGGTCAATAGTATCTATAATTTTCCCACGAATATGACTTTTTTTTCCACCTCTGAAGTTCTAGAGATTGGAGATATTCCTTTCATTTCTCATACAGACAAACCGACTCGAAAAGAGGCCCTAGAATATTATCGACGCATAGCCACGGCACACAATCTTGACATTAGATACAGGCAGACGGTGCAATCCGTCGAGAAGCAGCATTTTAAATTTGAAATCAAAACCCAAAATCAGACCTATCATTGCCAATACCTTATCGTGGCGACTGGCTATTATGATACACCCAATCTACTTCAAGTCAAGGGAGAGGAGCTGCCAAAAGTAAAACACTACTACGACGATGCGCATCGGTACATCGGTCAGAACATTGCTGTGGTCGGCGCCGCAAATTCTGCCTGTGACGTAGCCTTGGAGACCTACCATAAAGGCTCCCATGTCACTATGATTATCAAAGAGGACAGCCTCTACGAAAAGGTAAAATACTGGATCAAGCCCAATATAGAAAATCGAATAAAGGAAGGCAGTATCAAGGCACTTTTCAACAGTCAAATCAAAGAAATCCTACCAGACAAGATCGTAGTATCGACGCCGGACGGAGAGCAAATCTTAGACAATGACTACGTGCTTGCTATGACGGGCTACCGTCCTGACTATGCCTTTCTGAAAAGTATCGGCATTTTACTTGATCCAGATACCAAGGCGCCCCAGCATAAGGAAGACAGTTTAGAATCCAATATCCCGCAGCTTTATGTCGCGGGGGTCATCTTAGCGGGAGACCATACCAGCCAATTATTTATAGAAAATACTAGGCACCATGGCCAGCAGATCATCTCGGACATCAAGCATAAGATAAGCGCTGACTATGCTTAAGATTGCCTATTCGCCCATCTACAAATACAGTCTCCCTGAAGGTCATCGCTTCCCGATGATGAAGTATGAATTGTTACCAGAGCAGCTATTGTATGAAGGTACGATTGAGGAAGACAATTTCTTTCATCCAGCGGCCCTTACTGAGTCTATTATACTGCGGACTCATGCAGCTGACTATTGGCAAAAACTAAAAGACCTCACGCTCACTCCCAAGGAGATTCGAAAGATCGGATTTCCTTTATCCAAAGAGCTCATCACTAGGGGCACTCATATTTCTCAGGGCACCATAGACTGCGCCCTCTTTGCGCAGCAGTACGGCGTGGCATTAAATATCGCCGGAGGTACCCATCACGCATTCGCAGAGAGAGGCGAGGGATTTTGCTTACTTAATGATATTGCTATTGCGAGCAATTATCTTCTGGATGAGGGCTTGGCTAAACAAATTTTGGTCATAGATCTTGACGTCCATCAGGGCAATGGTACGGCCAAGATATTTGAGCAAGAGCCACGGGTATTCACCTTCAGTATGCATGGTGCCAAGAACTATCCTACCAAAAAAGAAAACAGTGACCTCGACATTGGGCTTCCAGACAAAACGGGGGATCAGCATTTTCTAACCACCCTTTACCAAACGCTCCCTGCATTACTAGACCAGGTACAGCCAGATTTTATTTTCTATCTCTCAGGGGTAGATGTATTGGCGACGGATAAATTGGGTCGTTTAAGCATGACCCAATCAGGCTGCAAACGTAGAGATCAATATATTTTTGAGACCTGTCATCGACACCAGATCCCAGTGGCGGTCAGTATGGGAGGAGGATATTCTGAGCGACTTGCCGACATCATCGAAGCGCATGCCAATACGTTTCGGGTAGCACAAGAGATTTATTTCTAAGCATATTCTTATGAGGAGCCTACCCTTACCGTTTATCTATGTGGGAAAAACATAGATCAACGGTAAGGGTCGTTATGTTCCGCAGCTCTCGATTCCGATCGGCCCTGCATGACCAGAAAAAGGTCATTGGGTCTTCGGCCTATGGCCTCACTGCTGCACAGCACTAGGCCAAAAACTTCGGGGGGATGATAAGCCTCTTTCAATATTTTGTACCTACCTTTGACAGCATACAATAAGCAGATTAAAAAAGAATACTTGTCCAGCGCATTTTCACCAACATCTTTGCCTTCCTACGCCTATGTGATCCTGCCTATTGCAATATCGCAGTACTATACCTATAGTATCCCTAGTAGCATGGCTGCCTCTGTACAGGTAGGCATGCGCGTAGAAGTACAATTTGGAAAGTCTAAGCTTTACACTGGAATCGTAGCTGGATTTGCGGAGACTGTCAGTCCTCAAGTGAAACCAAAACCCATCCTTAGTATATTGGATCTGGCTCCGATGGTAGATGAGAAGCAACTCCGATTATGGACTTGGATAGCCAAGTACTATGCCTGCACTATTGGTGAAGTTATGAACGCCGCTTTACCGGGTAAACTTAAACTCAATAGCGATTCAAAAGTATATCTATCCCCGACTTTTGACCACAATATGCAGGGCCTATCTGATAAAGAGTTCATGATCATCGAAGCCTTGATCATCCAGAAGGAAATCAGCATGTCCGATATCCAAAGTATTCTTGGTCAAAAATCAATTACCAAGTTGATCAATAAACTTATAGAAAAGCGACTCATCTTCGTGCGGCAAATATTAAAGACGAAGTATAAACCAAAGGTGGTGGACTGTGTACGGTTTACAGAAGTCTATCAAGAGCACCCTGAGCTATTGAATGAAGCTTTTGAATTGGTCGCCAAATCAGAAAAACAAACCAACACTCTGTTGGCCTTTGTACAGCTGCAAAAGTCCAATAAATATATTCGTAAGACCGAGCTTTACAAAAAAGCCAAAATAGATACCTCCGTTATCAAGGCAATGGTAAAAAAGGAAATTTTTGAAGTCTACCCTAGGACCGTCAGTCGTTTAGAAACAAAAGAGATGGATGTCGATGAGCTGCCGCCACTCACTGACCAACAAGCAATGGTCATGCCACTGATCAACTCTTCTTTTGAGGAGAAGAAACCCATCCTCCTGCATGGAGTGACAGGGAGCGGCAAGACTCGAGTATATGTGGAGTGCATGAATGAAGTAATCGCCAAGGGAGGTCAAGTACTCTATTTACTACCAGAGATAGCACTCACCACCCAAATTATCAATAGACTCAAAAAATTATTTGGCAATGACATCTTGGTATATCATTCTAAGATGAACGATGACCAGCGTGTCGAAATATTTGAAGCAGCGCAAAAAGAGGGCAAGATATTCTTGGGTGCCCGATCTAGTATATTTTTACCCTTTAGCAATCTTGACTTGATCGTCATAGATGAAGAGCACGATCCATCGTTCAAACAAAACGAACCTGCACCGAGATACCATGCGCGAGATACGGCTTTGTACATGTCTACTTTGTATGACGCAAAAGTGATCATGGGTACTGCTACCCCATCAATGGAGACTTACACAAATGCGCTGTCTGGAAAGTATAATTTGGCAGAACTTACAGAACGCTTTGCTGGACTGGCTATGCCGGAGATAGTCATAGTGGACAAGAAAAAAGAAATCGCGCAAAACAAAATAAAAGGACAATTCACCTCCGTGCTAATTGAGGAAATCCAGGGTGCACTAGATAGAAAGGAGCAAGTTATCCTATTTCAAAACAGAAGAGGCTATGCGCCTACCATCTCCTGTGATGATTGTGCATGGAAGATGGAATGCACCAACTGTGATGTCAGCTTGACCTATCATAAGTATACCCACAAAATGCATTGTCATTATTGCTCCTCCCGTCATACGCTCCCAGAGGCCTGCCCTGCCTGCGGCAATAAACACCTCAATGAGAAAGGCTACGGGACCGCAAAAATAGAAGATGAAATCATTTCCTTTTTCCCGAAAGCAGTAGTTGCAAGAATGGATTTCGATACGGTAAATACTAGAGCAGCGTATGAAGATCTCTTGATGGAATTTGAGGATAGGCAAATAGATATCTTGGTCGGTACCCAGATGATAACCAAAGGCCTAGATTTTGACAATGTAAGTATTGTAGGCGTATTGAATGCCGATCAGCAGTTTGCCTACCCCGATTTTAGATCTTCTGAAAGAGGATTCCAACTTATTATGCAAGTAAGTGGTCGTGCAGGTCGCAAAAACAAGCAAGGTAAAGTCATCATTCAAACCTTCGATCCGACTCATCCTATCCTTCAGGATATTATAGACTACGATTACCAAAGATTCTATCATAGAGAAATATTCGAACGGAGGGAATCTGTATACCCTCCTGTCTCGAGAATGATAAAGGTAACCTTGAAGCACAAAAAAATACCCAATCTACAAGATGCCACCTTGTTCTTTGACCATCTGATCAGACCTCAATTGGGAGACCGTCTAATTGGCCCCGCTTCCCCGTACATTGGTCGAATACGTAGCTACTATCTGATGGATTTTTGGATCAAGCTAGACAATAAAGCAGCCGTACTTAAAAGCATAAAGACACTAATCAAATCCTCAGCTGCGCAAGTAAAGGCAAGCCCCGGCGCCTCTCAACTGAGGGTCGTAATAGATGTCGACCCCTATTAGACTATCCAAAACACTTGCTTTACAGCATTGCATAGCTTATTTTTGGATAACATTTTAAAAGACAATACTATACATGAAACATTTAACCTTCTCGTTACTGATTGTATCTCTATGCCTTAGCCTACTATTTTCTTGCGGAGGAAGTACTTCAACAGGTGCTAGTATGACTGATACTAATAATTTGGCTTCAGATAAACCAGCAAAAAACGACAATATTAAAAAAATGAATGAGGCAATGGCAGCTCAAAATCTCAATCCTAATAGAAAGGTAATAGGTGCTGATATGACTAAAGCTGCAACTGACGAAGTGAAGTCCTCCTCAGACATGAGAAAAAGATTTGAAGATAACATGAGTAGCCCTACCACAGAAGAGCAAATCGAAGTAGGCAATAAAATATGTGATTGCTTAAACAAGCAAAAACTATTCGGCAAAATGAAAAAAGCTAAAACCAAGCAAGATGTTTTCACTATTGCAGGCTATGATAACGACGAGGAAGTTAAACCAATGCAAGATTGCTATAACAAAAACATGATTCCTATTCTCAAAAAGAAGGGTAAAGGGGCAAATGTATTCGCTATGAAATCTCGTAATTATGTAAACGATAAGTGCCTAGATGGTACAAATAATTTTTGGATTAGTATAGGCGGATATATAGGACGAAATGCAGATAAGGAAGCAGTGCGAATCGATGCCCCTATTAAATAGCATATTTAGAAGTATACAGAGAAAGCCTCATATAACCTGTTCCGATTTTCTCGGAATGTGATACCTTAATAGCTTAAGGTCTCAGCCTCAAGTAATCAATAAGGGCTATTCAGAAGTAAGAGAAGAACCCCCAGAGGCGGTGACCTTATTATAGCCCAGGGTGAAAACCCTGGGTATTTGGGGTGGCAAGAACCAATTTGGCGTGATTTTCTTTTAAAAATCATGACAAATTGAGTCTGAGAATAACCCTGTTTTTAAAACAATAATATTAAAAATGAGGTAATCATTTAGAGATTTTGAGATGTAGAACCTTTTATCTCAATGAAATATGATATTTCTGTACATCCCTCAATAAGACCAAATCCAAATTGTCGTGATTTTCCTTTGAAAAATCGGGACAATTTGAGTTCTAGAATCACCCCGTTTGCGAAGGAATTTTCTAATACGCAGGGAAATTTTCAGAGCGTGTCTTTAGCAAAAAATGTTTCTCAATGAATTATACATTTTCTGAATATCCCAAAATAAAAAATAGATTAGGCACACTTAGTAACGCACTCTCCAATAAGGATTCTTCTTTCCTTCGATAGTTTCGTCAATATACTTCTTGACCATTTCATTATAGGAGAGTCTGTCTATTTTCTTTCCTTTGATTTTTTTAGGATAGGGTACTTTTATTTCTTCTTGATTCAGGAGGACTTTAGTTGCCGTAATAACTGCATCTTGATTATTGATGTCAATCTCTAATATCATACCTGGCAATCCACCATAACCTTCAGGCCCGCCAGACATCGGTATAGCATCTGTAAACCATGCATGTATAGTCTGTCCTTTTATTACATTCTTCGTTTCAGCTTTCATACAGAGATAACCTTCTATCTCTTTGATTTCATTGAGTATCTTCCATTTTGTTTTAGGCAGGTCTTCTTTGATGTGATATACTTTACCTAAAGTCTCAATCAGGTCTTCTTGAGATTTACTATCATAATCTCTTATTAGTACAAATTGATCCTTTTTCCAAGAGTAGCCATTTTCTGATTGTTCTTCTTTTCTTAGATATACCGACTTGTTATTCTGCAAGTATAGTTCGTAGTTTGCACCATCACCCATTTTACCCCATGTTAGAGACATCCTGTCTACATCTTCTTGAGTAATATGTGGAAGCTTAGACATTATAGAGATATAGTTTTGCTTTCTATTGAAAGTGATAACTCCTTCTATATTTTGTTGCGCATGCATAGGCATGACCAACAACAGCATAATAATTCCAATTACAAATCTCATATTGAATACTTGATATAATTTTAAATACTAGTGCCAGCCCTTCTTTTGCGCTGAGCTTTTTACTCCTCGGATATTATATGTTAGACTGAACAATAGGTACTGCCCTAAGATTCTATTTTCAGACCTAAAGTTATCAATGGAAGTAAAGCCTACATTCTGATTAAAGACATCAAAAAGAGACAAACGAGCTTCCATTCTATTTTTCTTAAGAAAGGGTTTTGAAACCGATAGATCTAGTACGGGTATATCTCTTTGTAAATCAAAGCGATCATTATTGTATCTATCGTAATTCAGATTTGCGCTAAACAGCAGGTCCCAAATCGTTTTCGCTGAAAATTCTACGGAATAAGATTCGTTCCTGATTTTTTGATTTTGACTAACATTGATATCATATCGGGTATCTCTAAAATTCAGATTGGCTGTAAGGTAAATCCCAATGTCGTCAAGGGGTGTGATATTAAAACGAATATATGGACTATAAGATATAGTCCGAGTATTATTTTCAACACTGTTGACAAATGACACTCTATTATCATCGCTTACTCTAAGTCTCAGCCTTGTGGTTAATTTATTCTTAACGATTGGAAAACTAAGACCTGAATTGACTTCAAAATTGGTTCCTCCATCTACATTTATGGGTTGAACTGTAGTTACTAAAAATTGGTCCACTTCTTCATTAGTTGAAAACTGATTATCATAAGAACTATAACTAATTCTAAAATTAAACCTAGTTCCTGACAAAGGATAAGATTTGCTAAGATTGGCTTCATAATCATTGGATATCTCAGGCGTTAATGCTGAATTTCCTACAATAATATACTGCGGATTTAGATTATTGACTACAGGCTGCAAATCTTCAATGCGAGGTTCTTGTGCATTTCTACTGAAGTTAATTCCTGCATACGAATTGCTAAATGGTTCAAAGTTGAGCGAAAAATTTGGTACCCAGTTAGTAAACTGTTTATCTACACTACCTAATACTGAAGATCCTTCAGCGCCTTGAAAATCTCCCACCAAATCAAAATTTTGATAAGCCAATCCCACAGAGAGATTTACACCGTTATGCGAATAGCGAATGGAAGAGCCAACTCTATTGAGGATAATAGAATTATCGTAAATCCGGCTTAAGTCTTCATTCAGTTGGAGTTCGTTTTGAAACATATCATTCACTACCCTGTCCCCCGTTTCTTGTCTGTTGCTATGGTTGTAAAAGGTCTGCCAGAAAAATTTCTTCGAAAGGGGTTCGACGTACAAGGCATTGGCTTTGAACTGTACTTTATCTCTGATATTGTTATTGGTCTGACTGATCAGAGAAAGACTATCTAATGAAGACGCTTCATTGACAAAGGTAGTACTAGACTCCTGAGACCAGTCTTCATCTAACTCTGTGTATAATATAGAGGTATTCAAGCCTAAACTTCTACCTTTCTTCTTAAATTTTTTCCGCAAAAGTAGCAAGCCCTCTCCTAACACACCCTGCGTATTGATATCATTGGTCACATCGGCAGTGCTCCTCAATTCTCCATCCTCGGAGAGGGTGGTAAATTCTTGAGAAAATTTATTTTCATTTATCTGAGCTCCGTTGAAAGAAAACTTAACAAAATGCAAAGAATCGATTTCTTTACTCAATTCTACTTCCGCTCGATGCGAATAGGATATATCATCTCCTATGTTGATGGCATCCTCTTTAGTCGTAAAGTTTTGAAAGAATCGTTCTCTAGAGGATGAACCGTCTTTTGCTACTCCTGCCTGATTGTAATAGTACACCGCGCTAAGCTTGTTGTCATTGTGGTCATAGTTAAAATTTAGGCCTCCATTATAATTCTCTGGAAAACCCTGGGTGCCGCCTCTATTAAAGAATACAGACCGAATACTGCTTTCAATACCACTGCTGCTGCCTCCAAAAGAAAATGTTCTGAATCCACCACCTCCAAATCCATAGTCTGTATTGTTGCCCCAGTTCCAAGCTTGGGCTCCCATAAAATCTTGATAATCGTCCCAAGACAATCCATTGCGTCCAGTGTTATTCCCTACACCGACCAAACTAAATTGAATCTTCTTATTAAACTTGTTGAAGTTTCCTTTGAGTTCTTTTCTATTTATAGTGCCTACAGAAGCAATAACTTTTCCAAAGGCTCCCTTCTTAAATTCTTCTTTCAGTTCCAGATTCATTGTCTTTTCCGTGGATTCAGATGTAGCTCCCGTAATCTCTTCTTGTTCTGATTTGGTATCAAATACTTGTACTTTTCCGATACCTTCTGCAGGTAAGTTTTTTGTTGCCGCCTGAGGACTACTCCCGAAAAAAGACTTGCCATCAACTGTAACTTTATTCACACTTTTGCCATCTGCCAAAATACTACCATCAGATTCTACTTCTATTCCAGGCAGTCGCTTCAGCAAATCTTCTACAGTAGATCCTTCCGGTACCTGAAAAGTAGTAGCATCATACTCGATAGTGTCTCCTCGCATCTTGATAGGCGCTTTAGCTGCTTTGATGACTACGGTCATCAACTCTTCGGCCAGCTCACTCATTTCTATATTTCCCAGATTTATATTTTTGCCATCGTGCGCACTGGCATCTACCGTAGTCGGAATGTATCCAATATATGTAGTCTTGACCAAGTAATTGCCAGGTGCGATGTTCCGGAAAATAAATTCTCCAGAGAGCTCTGATTTGGTAAATTCTACCATAGTAGAATCTTGTTTTTCTAAAAGCAAAATAGTAGAAGCGATCAATGGCTCGCCTAAAGTATCAGTAACTACCCCAGTTACATTAAATGAGTTTTTTTGAGCAAATCCAGAAAGGCAAAAAAAGAGGAATAGAATAGATTGACTAATTCGTGATGGCATACGTGGTTGATGATTTTATTATTGATGGAGTCGATTCAACAGTACAGTTCAACATTCCGTAGGAAATTACCTCCCAAATCATAGTAAAACAGCAAGCCCCACCGATTTCAATTAGGTGTACAAAGTTACTGTAATAATGTCCAAAACTGACTTAGATACAGGCAATAGACGCAGAAATGACTTTATTTAACAATTAATTTTGTTAAAACTTGCTTGAAGGAGGCAAATACTTCCTTCACCAAATGGTTTTTTCTGATAGATATAGCTACTATATAGGCTACAAAACCAGTTCATTTTTTTGCATCTTTATATGATGATTCAGTAACATACTTTACATCAATGACAACCAGTATGTCAATATCATGGCAGCTGGTTTTGTAACTAGCAAATAATCAAGCACTTGCTTAGTTTAGATTCATAATTTTTCGAAAATTAATAGCGCATTTTATATATGTTGATTTGAACATTTTCGAAAATCAAATTTCATTTATGGCGCAGAGCACTAAAATTGTATTAGGAGAAAAAGAATTCTTCAAGGGAATATCTAGGATTCAATATGAAGGCAGGGCCTCTAAAAATCCCCTTTCGTTCAAATGGTATAATGAGAAACAAGTCGTAGCAGGCAAAACCATGAAAGAGCATATGCGGTTTGCGGTTTGCTATTGGCATACCTTTGGCGGCACAGGCGCAGATCCATTTGGCGTGGGCACCAAACAGTTTCCTTGGCTAGCAAGTGAAGATGTACAGCAAAGAGCTGCAGAAAAAATGGATGCCGCATTTGAGTTTATAACGAAATTGGGTATCCCCTACTATTGCTTTCACGACTTTGATTTAATAGAAGAAGGAGCAAATCTAGACGAGTCGTTTAAGAGACTTGAATTCATAACAGATTACGCTTTGCAAAAACAAAATGAATCAGGCGTGAAATTACTATGGGGAACGGCCAATCTATTCTCACACCCTCGATATATGAATGGTGCTGCTACGAACCCAGATTTTGAAGTCGTCGCCCATGCAGGTGCACAGGTCAAAAATGCCTTGGATGCTACCATCAAGTTGGGTGGAGAGAACTATGTGTTTTGGGGAGGTCGTGAAGGCTATATGAGTCTCTTAAATACGGACATGAAAAAAGAACTTGACCACATGGCTCGTTTTCTACATATGGCAAAAGACTATGCTCGAAGTCAAGGTTTCAAAGGTAATTTTTTCATTGAGCCAAAACCGATGGAGCCCAGCAAACATCAGTATGACTTTGACGCCGCGACGGTGATTGGTTTTCTAAAATCTTATGGACTAGACCAAGATTTCAAACTCAACATAGAAGTGAATCATGCTACTTTGGCGCAGCATACTTTTCAACATGAGCTACAAATAGCGGCCGACAATAATATGCTCGGCAGTATGGATGCCAATCGTGGTGATTATCAAAATGGCTGGGATACAGATCAATTTCCCAATAATCTATATGAACTGATCGAGTCCTTTCTAGTGATCTTACCTGCCAATGGATTTCAAGGGGGAGGCATCAACTTTGATGCAAAGACTAGACGTAATTCTACAGATTTGGTCGATCTCTTTCATGCGCATATAGGAGGGATGGATGCCTTCGCAAGAGCCCTGATCAGTGCAAGCGAAATATTGGAAAAATCTGATTACTTATCCCTAAGGACTGAGCGATATAGCTCCTTCAAAAGTGGACAAGGACTCGCATTTGAAAATGGCACACTCCGTCTAGAGGATCTAGAAAAAATCGCCAAACAAAATGGTAAGATCACCCAGATAAGTGGCAAACAAGAACTATATGAAAATATAATCAATCAGTATATCTGAGTATAGACTATCTGCATCTATACTATATCCTTATGTCCTAACGCAAAATACAGTATCTGCGTCCTTGGTGATGTGATCTACAATCGTTCGACCTTCGCGACGTGCGGCACGCACCAAAGCTCGACAAACCGGAGGTGCGTAGGGATGAGGGGTGGTAGTGGCATGGTATGAAGCGCGGGGTAGAGAAAAGGCATGCCTTTTCTCCTGCAGCAGAGCCATACCATATAACGGACGACCCGCCGCTGTCTCGCCCCTTCGCGAGACTAGCGGCAGCCCCAAACAGAACCATTCATTTCACACCAGCAGACCATTATATTGACGTATTTCTAAGATCTCTTTTTAGAAAACGATTTCCTTCCGAATTAAAGGCAGCATATTGAACTCATACTCCTGTATGATTGGTATATTTGCGAAAAAAACACCTTATGGACACTCTTGCAAAAAATCAAAAAACTGTTTCTGTACAGGCTGCCGATAATATCAGAATCCTCTCTGCCGCGATGGTAGAGAAAGCGAAGTCTGGGCACCCTGGTGGGCCTATGGGCGGTGCGGACTTTATGCACGTGCTCTACTCGGACTTTCTCCAATACGATCCAGATGATATGCACTGGCCATTGAGAGATCGCTTCTTTCTAGATGCGGGCCACATGTCTGCGATGCTATATGCTACGCAAACCTTGTTGGGCAACTACAGCTTGGAAGATATTCAAAATTTTAGACAGTGGAAAAGTCCTACACCTGGTCATCCAGAAGTGGATGTCGATCGTGGAATAGAAAATACGTCTGGTCCCCTTGGGCTTGGGCATGCCTTCGGTGCAGGAGCTGCTGTGGCGGAGCGATTTATGGTAGCTAGATTTGGAGAGGTCGCCTCGCATATGACGTATATGTACATCTCTGATGGGGGTATCCAAGAGGAAATTTCGCAGGGCGTAGGCCGTATCGCGGGTCACTTGGGCCTTGGTAAAATCGTAATGTTTTATGACGCCAATGACATCCAACTATCTACTGTAGTAGATGATGTGACTGGAGAAGATACTGCTGCAAAATACGAAGCCTGGGGCTGGCACACGGTGACTATAGACGGCAATGATCACGACGCACTTCGCAAGGCAATCCAGGCGGGCATCGATGAGTCAGCGCGTCCGACCATCATTATAGGAAAAACGGTAATGGGTAAAGGCGTGGTCAACGATGCCGGAGATATGTATGAAGGGGAAGTAGAACTGCACGGTAAGCCGCTAGGAAAATCAAATGCGTCCTTTGCTAAAACCATAGCGAATCTCGGTGGAGATGCGGAGGCTCCGTTCCAAATAATGGACTCTGTGGCAGCGCATTATAAAACGGTGCTAGACAATAAGCGTACAGCTGCAGCGAGTAGAAAAGAAGAATGGAATAAATGGTCTGCTGCTAATCCAGCGCTTGCGCAAAAATTTGCAGATTTTCATGCTAAAAAATTGGACCACCTAGATTGGGATTCTTTTGAGCAGGTAGCCAATAAAGCTACTCGTGATGCTTCTGGAAAAGTCCTCGCCATGCTGGGAGATCAACTCGACAACCTGGTAGTGATGAGTGCAGACCTTGCCAATAGTGATAAGACAGAAAACTATCTCAAAAAGACAACTGCATTTACACGGGGTGATTTTAGTGGTAAATTTTTACAAGCTGGTGTCGCAGAGTTGACTATGGCGGCGATGGCTACGGGGATGGGACTGCACGGTGGCGTTATCCCAGCCTGTGCGACCTTCTTTGCTTTTTCGGATTATATGAAACCGGCGATGCGGGTAGCTGCTTTGATGGAGACACAAGTGATATTCTTGTGGACGCACGATGCGTTCCGCGTAGGAGAAGATGGTCCTACGCATCAGCCTATCGAGCAGGAAGCGCAGTTGCGATTGCTAGAAAAAGTACAAAATCACTCTGGACTCAATTCACTATTGGCCTTGCGTCCATGTGATGGAGACGAGACGACTATGGCCTGGAGAATGGCGCTGGAAAACAAAGCGACTCCAACCGGGATGATATTCTCTAGACAGGCAGTGCAGGATATCGCCATTGACAATCGATATGCTAATGCGCAACAAGCGGAAAAAGGAGCCTATATCGTCACAGAAGACGAAGGGGATCTGGACATCATCTTGGTAGGTAATGGCTCAGAAGTCTCAACCCTATTTGAAGGAATGAAGATGCTTCAAGACAAACAGAACTTGAGAGTTCGACTGGTATCGGCTCCATCTGAGGGACTGTTCCGTAGGCAAAGTGCGGCCTATCAAGATTCTGTTTTACCAGATGACATACCTGTTTTTGGTTTGACGGCTGGACTATCAGTTACCTTAGAGGGTCTGGTAGGGGTGCGTGGGAAAGTACACGGACTCAATCACTTCGGGTATTCTGCTCCATATACTGTGCTGGATGAAAAATTCGGATTTACCGCACAAAGTGTATATGATAAAGTAATGGAGTTTTTAAGAGATTAATAAAAACTAATATATTGTCTACTGAAACACCTTCATATTCTATTTGATAGCTATATGAAGGTGTTTTTTTATCCGAGCTTGAGTTTTAATATTTTGAGCACCAACAAGCGTATTATAAAGCCAATTACAGCTAATTTTATAAATGAGCGATAATCATACATTTATACCGATCTGATTTATAATTTTTCGGGACTTAAAGGTGCATGCTTATAAATAAGGAATCGTTAAACTTTTTGAATTGAATCAGAATAGGCTTTACTTTGCACCACAACAAAAAAAAACGCTTTGAATATATCTAAGGCAACTCTCATTTCGCTACTCTTTCTACTTACTACTTCATTTATTTTTGCACAGGACACTTACTTTACTCGAGTAGGTCATGTCAAGGTCAACGCCTACAGTGACTTGATGGATGTCGAAGCGGACAACTATCAGATCGCGGCTACTTTCAGTCCCGCGGATGGCAGTCTGAAATTTCAAGGCTTATTGAAGTCCTTTGTTTTTGATCTAGGCCTTGCAGATCGCGTCTTGAGTGACAAGCGAATCAACGTGGTTGAAAAACCAAAAATTTTATTTGAAGGCAAAGTCGTCAATTTCAGAAAAATAAAAATGAATGAGCCGGGAGAATATTCTATACAGGTCAGAGGCAAACTTCATATATGGGGTTATGTGCGTGTGATGGACACGACCGGCACCATTACTGTCAATAAGGATGGTACTATAGACAGCAATTCTAAATTCAAAATGAAAATAGAGGAAGAAAGTCTCGAGAAGGTAAACGAATTGATGCGACAACATTTGCCTTCGGTCGTCAATGTCTCTACCGACAAGCTTGGTCTATCGAGAGACTTCTATATAGAAGCTAGCATGAAGCTCAATCCACTGATCAGACCATAACAAACAAGCCATTCAAAATAAAACGATTATGAAAAAAATACTCTTGGGTTTACTCATCCTGTTTTTGCTTTTAGGTCTTGCTGGATTCTATGCACTGAATATGTCAGGCGACAGTGTTGAAAAAAAAGACGCTGACCATAGCCTTTCTGCGGCTGTCTTGTATCAAGAATACAGCAGCAACGAAAAGAAATCCAACATTAAATATATCGGCAAAACTATAGAAGTATCAGGAATCATCGCTGAGATGTCCGAAGATCAAGAAGGGGCCACTGTACTCATGTTTGTGCAACCGGGCGAGATGGAAGGCGTCATGTGTACTATAGATAAAGACCAAAACACCAGCAGCCTAGCGGTAGGCCAAAACGTAAAAATCAAAGCCCAATGTACTGGTATGCTAGAGATGACAGGTGTCGTGCTTAATAAAGGGGTGTTAGTAAAATAATAATTTGGGCATGCCCCATACTAGAAGAGCCTATCTACTGAAAAGCAGGTAGGCTCTTCTAGTATGGGTCGGGCTCTGCCGTACTGCGCTATCGCTTCGGTCCTATGGACTCCACCTAGTACACACATCCCGCTCCGCCTCAGCCTGCACTAGGTGTCTACTATCGATCCCTCATGCGAAATCTCTATTAAAAGAATAAGCTGCCTAAATCTGGCGA
>CAKZVJ010000146.1 GCA_937923345.1 uncultured Saprospiraceae bacterium | reverse complement strand
CCATTATTTCTTCCTTTGAGTTCATAATATTGGTGCTACGATAATAAAATTTTCGCAAATAGGATACCAATGCGTAATAACGATTTTGAAACCTATCCAATAAGCAGATTATTGACCTAGGCAAAATTTACTACTCCATATCTTCAACGTCGCCTTTGATCAAGACACGTCCTTTGTAATATAGGTCACCGTCGACCTCGTATGCACGGTGCATAAGATGCTTCTCACCTGTCACTTTGCAAGTAGCTACTTGAGGAACGGGAGTCTTATAGTGCGTTCTTCTTTTTCTCTTTCTTTGCTTTGAGATCCTACTCTTAGGATGTGCCATCGTATTGTATTTTTATCGTTATTACTAATTGTCCTTAAAATTTTGCAGTTCGTCCCATAAGGGATTGTCTGCCTCCGTATTTTGATTTGAATTGAGTTTTTCTAGTGTTGCGTCATCGCAAGGTCGCGGCTCATCCTCATCACAATCATAAGTCTTGATGATTGGAATGGAAAGTAAAACATACTCATAGATGTATTGGGCAACTTGCAATTTTCTCTGCGATGCAGTGATGTAAATAATATCTACATCATCATCTTTCTCCTCCGCATCCTTCATTAACATAGGAAATGATCCTTGTATTGGAAGGTGAATATCTGTCAAACATCTGTCGCAAGGTGTGAGTACAGTACCCTCAATGTGGAAGGTAATATCCATCACTTCGATTCGTTTATTAATCTCAATACTTGCTTTTATATTCGATGTATGCACCGGAGACTGCTCGAAATGTGCGAAAAAAGCCTCATTTATTTCAAAATCAAAATTATGGATACCATTTGCCAAGCCTTGTATAGGTATGGAATAATGCTTTAAAGCATCCATAAATCCAACATTTTCAAGGGAAAACGTCATTTCCCAGATTTAAAAAATGAATTTAGCCTCCGATTTCTCAAAAGCTCGGCAAAGATAGCCCAAATAAGGCGATTGTGCAAATAAATGAAGTGCTTATTGGCACTATCTGAGCCAGATCATTTGAAAGGCCTCATAGGTGCTAGGAGAATTTTTTGACTAACCAAATGACTAACGCTACGGTACCAAATAAAGCGGCTATACCAGCCAGGATGCCTAAAATACTAGAGCCAATAATGCCAGCGAGAATACTAAGCGCGATACTACCTCCCCATCCAAATATCCAAAACCACATCCACTTATCTACGTCATCCTCAAAATCTACCCCTCCCTCATCAGCTTTAGCTTGCTTTTTAGCAATTTTCTTTTCTATTTTATGATTTAATTTATTGAGTTTCTTCTCTATTTTCTCTGCCTTTTTGGCATCAACAGTGGAAACTTTGGTATTGGCCTTGATAGGTGCCTTATGTACTGCAAACATGGGTGTGCAGATTAACGATAAGGTAAAGAAGGCAAAAAGTGTAATGATTTTAATTTTCATAATAGATTGTTTTTAAAATGTTCGGCCCAAATATATATTATATGCGGTCAATTGCCAATCTATTGTGTTAAGAAATTGAATTACAACAACTTGTAATAGTTTTATTGAATTAAGAAAGTTGATGCTTTTGAGCAGACATAGGTACTCCTTGTAGTCCTCTCTCTGCCTGAGGGAGTATTTCCACATTATCCCATATGCCCGTTTTCAATGTCTCTGCATAGCTCTGAGGCAATGGATTTATAATGATTTTTTGGCTAGCCAATTGGTTGTTATAGACAAGTGGTAAAATACTGCATTCAAGACCATCAGAATCATCTAAGAGGGCATACCATACATTTGGCTGACCATCATTAGCAGGCATCCCGATAACGCCAGGATTGAGCCATGAATATTTACCTATTTGTTGGCAAAAGGGAATCCCCGCATGACCCGCAACAATGATATCTACACCGGCCTTCTGAAATATTTCTTGTTTAATTACTATCGATGTTGACTTGAAAATAAATTGTGAAGTATCTTCTATACCACCATGAAGCACTAAACAGTTTTTGCCTGCGAAATTAAAACGTAAGAATTCTGGAATCTGCTCTATAAACTGCATGGAGTCTGGACTCACTTTCGATTGAGCATATGGATACCACTGCTTAGAAAAAGTATCGCAGCGACTCCCCTCATCAAAGTTGCATCCACAATCTAGTTCACCATCTTTTAGATTGAGTTCTACATTGCCTGCTATGTTATGAATCCCCCACTTTTTTATCTCTTGCAGACATAAATCTGGATCTGCACAGTAGCCGACGATGTCTCCCGTATTAATGATGTTCGTCGGTTCAATGTTTTTTTGATGAGCAATGTCTTGGATCGCTGACAGGGCCTCCAAATTGGAGTATACTCCTCCAAACAGAAGGACTCTTCCCTTTAATTCCCCTATGTCTTTTACATTATTCATCTTACTACTGTGGCGTCTTCTTTTGTGTCAAAGATAGCACCAACTTGGGGCATAAAAAAAGTAAAAAGCAAATCACTGTACCATAAATGTTTACTGCTAGTAGATCGGCATACTTTCCAGAAGAAAACAACAAGTGCTCTGGCATTGGAAATAGAATCAATAACACTGCTATCAAAAACCCGCCAACCACTGCTAGGTAAAAAGAGATGGGTGGCACCTTCATGTTCCAAAATAAAAATACTGGAGCTAAGCCTATTACCATGGTGCCACTAATTGTAGTTGCCGAAATAATTTCTGGGTTAAAAAAAATAGGAATTGTACCAAGGAGTGCAATCACTATCATAGAGATTCTACCACCTGTCAAGCTTGGCTTTGCTATTTTAAGATCAAGGTGAACTAGCTTTGAAAAGGAAGAGAAGGTACTATCCAAAGTAGAAGCTGCAGAGGTAATCATAATGAAATTCATCATTAACATCATAGGCACTCCTAATAACTTAGCGACCTCTACTGGTGCCTGCCCCTGCACACCTTCCATCTGACCATAGATACCGACAAAGCTAAAGAAGACAATGCACACCGCACCGATCACTGCTGCCCACATATATGATCTGCGCGTAGTCTTAGCGTCAGTCACAAAACCCCTATCGGTAAGTACTGGATCATGAAAGGGATAGGAGAAAGACTGCAAAATAGCTAAGAGCAATAGATTTACCCCTTGAGACATACTCCATGTACCACTTGTCACAAAAGCCCCTACGTCCCAATTCGTTCTAGGAAATATCATAAATAATATCACCATCAACAAGACCGCAAAGAGCACCATCTGCAACATGTCCGTAAAGAGAGAACTACTCATCCCCCCTTTGATGGTGTACAATATGGTCAGAAAAGTAAATACCACAATGGCTAACAAATAGGGCGTGCTGCCTTGGACTCCAAAATAGGATCCTATGACCATAGAATTGGACCAGACCTCATTGAGCAATCTAAATGCGATTAACAAGGAAAAAATGACTAATGCCCCTTTGCCAAATTTATCTTCTAAGAAATGATGAATAGATTCAAAACCTCCCTTAGTACGCAGCTTATAAATAATCAACCCAGCTACTACAAAAGATAAATAGTATCCTGCATAAGCCACCCCTCCGACTAAACCAAAACTCAAGCCTAGATTAGCGGCATTGGTGATAGACTTTGCAAACAGCCAAGAGATAACCAAACTACTAGTGAGAAGCCAAAAATTTGGCTTCCCACTAGATCCTTCTCCTTTAAAAAAGGCTTTTTCTGTTTTAGCTAATGGTGCTAAAACAAAGAGCAAAAGACTAACACCAATGACGAGTATCCATTGTAATGTATCTATTGACATTATTTTTATTTAATCAGATGGATACTAATTTATATCCCACCAAACTCTTTGGTTTGGACTATTACCATCAGAAGCACTTGCCGCCTCCTGGAAGTTGGCTCCATTCAGTGCAGCCTCCGACTGCGGATAAGGCATACGTACTGGAAGTAAGCCATTATTTAAACTTGCCGAAATAGGCTTCAACTCAGGGAATCCTGTTCTACGAAATTCTATCCATCCTTCGTATCCGTTGTTGATATTTGCCAGCCATTTTTGCGTGATGATTTGCTTTAGTTCATCATCATTTCCAAATGCAGTCGGCCCGGCAGTCAAATAATCAGCAGGCATTTCAGTTTGCCAATATGCAAACGCTTGCGTCACTGCATCATCATACAAGGCTTTAGCGTCAGCGTTGATATATCCTTTTTGCGCTGCCTCCGCCAAAAGAAATAGAGTCTCGTAGCTCGTTAAATAATTAGCATCCAATAGCCCCGTATTTTCTCTGAACACAGTTCCCGCAAATGAAAAATCACCTACAGATATAGAAGTTTGAGAAGCATCAATGCCATTAATCAATCCTGCAAAAACACTGGGGTCATTGGCTGTTGGCCTGAAGTAAGTCCCAATTCTAGGATCCTGATATGCTTCTAAAATTTCTTGGATCGTTTCAGACATGACAAACAAATTAAAGTCCCCTACTCTGGCCGCAGAAAGTCTAAAATTATTTGGCTGGTCATTGGTAAAGTCGTAGGTAGCATTTTGATCTGCTGTTTGTATATAGTTTCCTTCTTGGTATAGTTGCTCTAACTCCGCTGATGTATTTATCACATCTGAAATACGCATTAACATTTTAATTCTAAGAGAATTAGCAAATCGCAACCATGCGTCTAAATCTCCATTGTACAATATGTCTCCTTGTAAAGTGGGTGCACCTTGATAGCCCTCGATACTTGCTACGGCTTCATCCAACAAAGCCAATAGTCCTTCAGCGCCATTATAAATGTCTTCTTGATTATCGTAGGATGGAGCAATAATTCCTTCCTGACCTCTCACTGCTTCTAAGTAAGGTACATTACCAAATATGTCGGTAGCAGCACTAGCCATATACGCTTTCATAATCAAAGCTGGCCCCTCATACACTGCAAAAGCTTCGTTCTCTCTAGACTTTTGTAGTATAATATCATTGTCTCTGAGATTCGTGTAAATTAAACTCCAAGGATTTCCACCAAATTGTGGCTCCAATAAACTGTGTCTGTCAAATAAATTGAAGTCTACCATAGCGAAATGCTGACCTAGCAAATTACCTGCTACAAACCCCTCAAAAGACATCTGCTCAGCGTAGTCAAATAAAACTTGACGCAACAAAAACTCAGGCTGAATATCTACGGGTGCATTCGGGTTGGTATTGATTTCAGAAAAGTCCTCTGTACATGAAACTACACTCAAGAGGAAAACAAATAATATATAAAATCGAAATTGCATGTTAATGATTTTGTTGATGGATTTTAAAAATTGATGTTTAGACTGATTCCCATACTACGCGTCGAAGCATATGAAATATCTTCTACACCACTCACTATACTTTGCCCTTGTATAGCAAATTGCTCTGGGTCGATATGTCTCAATTCAGAAATGGCAAATAGATTACGGCCTATCAAAGAAATCTTAACATCATTAAATCCTCTCAAAAATGAATTGGCTAATTGCCCTTTTGTCAAAGTATAAGACAAGCTAGCTTCTCTCAATTTGAAATAAGAAGCATCGAAGGTGTTATTTTCCTCGTGGTTTCTATCATAAAACTGTCGGTAGAATGATTCTGCAGGAATAGCTGTTGTATTCTGTTCCCAAATAGGATTTGCTTGCGTACCTACATTTACGACTGCATCATGTACAAGTCCACCATCAGGTCGATTTACGGTTTCTAACAATTGTCCTGCTACACCTGCTAGTGCTTGCGTTCTTGATACTAACTCTCCTCCTTGGTGCCAAGCTGCTACAAAATTGAAATTCCAATTCCCAAAAGAAACATTATTATTGATTCCTAAAATAAAGTCTGGGTTAGCGTTTCCTAATTTGATCAAATTATTGTCAGCGATTAAGTTTCCATCTTCACCTACTACAAAATCTCCATTTTCATTCTTCTGATATCCTGTACCCCAAAGGTCTCCAATACGGCTTCCTTCGCTCACCTGATACCACACCGTCTGGTTTTCATTATCATAGACTCTAGTAAATGCGAGGTTGATATTGTCGGCACCTATCGGTAAAGACTCGACTGTGGATACGTTTCTACTAAAGTTCAAACCCGCATTCCAGCTTACTTTGCTATTATTAAATAATCTCAAACCAAGGATAGCTTCTATACCTTCTGATCGGACAGCTCCTCCATTTAAGACTTGTTCATCAAATCCAGAAGAGATGGCAATCGGAAGAGAAATTATTTGATTTTCAGTAAGCGCATTGTAGTACGTGAAATCAAATTGAATCAAATCATCAAAAAATCTTAAATCCGCTCCTAACTCTACAGAAGTTGTTTGTTCTGGCAATAAATTTGTATTCGGCAATGATCCTTGACTGCTGAATGTAGGCTGGCCTCCAAATGGCGTTTGAGCTAAAAATACGCCGTTTGTATTGAATGGATCCGTATCATTTCCAACTTGTGCCCAACTCGCTCTTACTTTTGCAAAAGAAACACGCTTAGGCAAATCAACTAATTTTGACACCACTAAACTCAATGAAGCAGATGGATAAAAGAAAGAAGTATTGGCTGTACTCGTCGTCGTAGCTAGTGCAGAGGACCAGTCATTTCTACCGGTAATATCTAAATACAAAAAGTCTTGAAAGCCAAATTTTGCAATCCCGTATACACTATTAATACGCCTATTCGATTCAAATTCAAAAATCTCTAATGGGGAAGCCGCATTGGATAATTTAAATACACCTGGTTGTGCTAAAGTATTAGCTTGTAACTGTGTTGTCTGTGCATTTTGGTCCAATCTGTTTCCACCTACACTAAAGTCATAACTAAATACGCCTACCTTATCCTTATAATTTACAAGAAAATCAGAATTGACCTCTCTATAGGATACCGCATGCTCTGCGTATCCTCCGTTCTGAAATCTATTTGAACTAAAGGCTCTACGAAAACGCCTCAACTCATTAGAATAATCTGTACCTGTTCTTAAAGTCAAGGAAAGTTTGTCCGTAAAAGAATAAGTAGCATATACGTTTCCAAAAATTCTATCTCTTTCTAAAGAATTTCTATTTTCCAATAAAATAAAATACGGGTTATCAAAGAAAGTATAGTTGAAGCTATACTGTTGTACATCTTCTAATCCTGGCTGCCAAAAATCTCTAAGACTTTCCAAGTTACTTTGTCTACCTAACCAGGCCACCAGACTATATCCGATATTCTCAGAACCATAACCACTCGCTGGACGATTGTCAGAGTCAGATCGAATATAGTTTACACCAGTTCCAATTTTCAATTTGCGAGTAGGGTTAAAAGTCAACTTCGCAGCGCCCGTTTTCCGCTTAAAGTTCACACCTGGCAAAATAGAATTACTATTCAAATCTGTTAAAGACAATCTATAGTTTCCTTTGTCATAGGCTCCAGAGAAAGCAAGATTATTGATAGTGGTTACACCCGTCTCATAAAAGTTCTTCAAGTTATCTGGATTAGAGACGAATGGCGTAGGCGTGATGGGTGCACCTCCATGTACGGAAGTATCTCCCCCTCTGACTACTCTCCCATCAGGCAGCGTAACAGGACTATCAAATTGTGATATAAGCAGACCCGCGTCTAAAGCTGGTCCATAGCTAAAAGTGATATTATCATTAATTCCTCCTCCGAGGCCATCCACAAATTCAAATTGTCCACCGTTTCCTTGGCCAAACTCATTTTGAAATTCTGGTAACTGAAAGGCCGATTCGATAAAGGTACTTGAGTTAAAAGATACCCCTAAGCCTGAACTATTTGATCCATCCTTGGTATTGATGATGATAACCCCGTTAGAGGCACGCGTTCCGTATAATGCGGCAGCACTTGGCCCCTTTAAGACAGATACAGAAGCGATATCATTGGGATTGACATCCATGGCGCCATTACCAAAATCCACCTCTTGAAAACCAGCCGCCAATTCATTAGTCGTATTGAGTAATGAGTTGTTGTTGATCGGTATCCCATCCACCACAAATAATGGATTGTTATTGGTAAAAGAGGATTCTCCTCGAATGCTAATTTTAGAAGTAGACCCTACCCCAGTTGGACCAGATATAATGTTTACCCCGGCAACTTTACCATTCAAATTGTCAAGAAAATTGGTTGCCTGCACCTGATTTACTGCGCCACCATCTAGCTGTTGTACAGCGTAGCCGAGCCCCTTTGAAGAACGCTCAAGCCCTAAAGCAGTTACCACCACTTCATCCAATTCTACTCCAGAAGTAAGATATACTTTACCTACATCATTTTGGTTGACATTAAGGGTCAAGTCCTCATATCCAATGTAGGAAAAGGTAATTTCATTTTGGTTTTCTGTTAAATCAATGCTGTACGTACCATCAATATCTGATACGGTACCATTATTCGAACCTTTAGCTACAACAGATACACCTATCAAAGGCGCGCTATCGGCATTATCTAATACTATCCCAGAAATAGTCCGCTGGGCAGTTAGTTGCCATACCATCAATGAAAGTATCGCAACAAGGGTAATGTTTCTAATCATTATCTTGTGTAATAAAATTAAGGAAATAAAAATCAAACTTTATGCTGCAGAACGCAGCTGTGGCGGCCCTCTATGGTTTTGGGCATCTAGATATAATACAGGTCGATAAATCAAAGTATCCCGATTAGGATACTGCTTCAACCTCACATTATTCAAAAATTCAAAACCCAACTGCTTTTCTAGCAGACTAAGAATAGCATTAAACTGGGTAGAATTATCAATATCCAACTTATCTTTCAGCAAGGAAACTTCGACTCCTACATTTGAAAAATAAAACATCAAATCTGAAAACAACAACTCCGTTTGCCATGAAAGCAATTGAATATTCTTTTGGAAAAATTGTTTGGAAATTCCTAGCAAATAAACACCCCCGTC
The DNA here is from genome assembly GCA_937923345.1 of uncultured Saprospiraceae bacterium. Taxonomy (GTDB): domain Bacteria; phylum Bacteroidota; class Bacteroidia; order Chitinophagales; family Saprospiraceae; genus JALZVN01. Next base: position 3,738 of record CAKZVJ010000146.1, on the reverse strand, counting down.
TTTACTTGGCCCGATGCACTGACGGCCTTTAGATAGTTCTTTCTCCGCAAAAACAATATCCCGATCACTCATCGTAGGACAATCCCCACCTATAGTAATTACGTTGTCATAGCCTAAGTTAAAGACATCTCCTATCGCACTGTATAGCTTTTGTCCAAAATTTTCTCCCGCTTGCTTGCGTTCATCAATTCGAATTATTGGTAATTGCGTCTTTCGCGCCGTTCGCATCGCCCTATTGAGAAAGGCTTGGTGTATCCTATCATTTTGCTTTTCACTGTTTACCAACTGTTTATGAAGGCTTTCACTTGAAGAAGTACGAGAAAAAAGTAATATGCAGGTATTTGATTTCATATTGCGCTTGACAAGGTAAAATATATTTACTGATAAAAGCTAGGATACCGCATATATAATTAACACTTAGGTCTTTCACTTAACATTGGGCCTAAAATTAATGATAAAAGCACCCATTTCAAGAATTTCGATAACTGGTTGCTATGACAATTATCTGAAAGAAAAATGCTCCCTGAAGGATTTCTCCCACAGCGAGCATTTTTTCTCATTGGCAGTATGAAAACATATATTGACTATCCGCTTATTGTAAGGTAAGATTTTTTAATATTGAAATACTATTTATAATAAAATAAAAGAAATGAAAAAATTGATTACAAAAGTTCTTAAAGAAAGTTTAGGTGCAGCTTCCATAAAAATTGAGAAGGAAAATGGTATGATTCAAATATACCACGGAACTGATGGAGATTTGTTAGATTCATTTAAAGCTACTGACAAAAGTTGGGATATGATATGGAAGGGTATACAACAAGCGAAAAGAGAGTCAAATATGACGGGTGAATTTGACATGTTTAACTAATGGAAAGTTTAATCAAGAAAAGAATAAAAAGGATATTACGAGAGTCATTTGTACCTACAATAGAACAAATTAATAGTTTTATAAATACATTTGGTCAAGATGATTACGAAGTTTCTATGGAAAATAATATAGATTATTTACAACAAGTTGCAATATCAAATGGTGAAAACCCTACTGATTTTCCAAATTTTGAAGAAATAGCAATATCTCTTGGTTATGTATGGTTAGATAAATATGAAATATGGGTTAAAAAAAATACATACTTCAATAACTCACAAGATAAAGAGATATTTGAATATTTAATACGCTAAAACCAAGTATCACTAACTGATGCTGCCAACATTCCATCAAACATATCACGTTGAAAATGTCTACGGTTCAATTTATAACAGAACTCATTTAGGTAATTTTGGAGGTAGTCTTTATTGACTGAATGGTGTACACCATTCGCCATTCTCTTAGCATTTGATATAACTGTATGAACCCAAGGCAATCGCTTCATAGCATCCTTTGAATCAAACTTCATTTGCTTGATAGAGTTAAGCACATTACTTACACCCTTAAAATTTCTTGCATCATCTGATATTGCATCTGTTGTACTATCTACATGTTGTTCTAATTCATAATTGATTGTTGGTGAAGTACCATCTTCGTCCATCACAATCATCTTAGCATATCCCATACGTCTATTCTTTTTATGGTCTGATGCTTTACCATATCTTTTAGCTTCTTTGGCTCTTAGACCCGTATATTCAGATTCAACCAATACCAACACTCTTGTTTTTCTTTGGCTACCTACACCACGCTTTAATGGTTCATCTTTGTCTCTTAGAAAGTCAACAGTAGTAAAGAATGCTTCGTCCATTTCTATTGTACCTGATAGTTGGTATCTGTTATCTCTTTTTCCCATTAACACACGAATCTTATGCATTGCATTGTAGACAGTATCATATCTCATTCCTAATTGCTTAGATATTTCCAACGCTGACATAGACTTCTTGATTGAAGTCATTAAATGTATCAAGATGAACCATTTTTGTAATTCAATTTTGGACTTATGCATCATTGTATTGGCTTTGTAGGATGTCTTTGTCTTACATTCCTTACACTCAAAACGCTTTACAGTTCTTAACCAATAATGCTTTGTCTCACACTCACATTTTCTACACGTTATACCTTGTTCTAATCGAATTTTAGCGTAGGCTGCAAGGCATTTTTCTTCTGATGGGTACTTGTGGAAAAATTTAAGTAAATTCATGTTGTTAGGTTGATACACCTATAAAACAAGTACGAATCATTATAAATTCCACTCTATCATTGGTTTACGACCAACGTATTATTTTCATCGACCAATCTACCTACCAATAAGCGGATAGTCAGTAAACATATCTATAAACCCTATTTCATTTAGGTATGAGCTGCACGCCAGACACTAAACCATCTTTTCTGGACGTACCCATTTGTCGTATTCCTTTTCCGTGAGGAAACCTAACTTCAAGGCAGCTGCTTTTAGCGTTGTGCCCTCCTTGTAGGCTTTTTTAGCGATTATGGCAGCGTTATCATACCCGATCTTAGTATTTAATGCCGTCACTAACATCAGTGAATTATTTAGCATTTCAGTGATGCGTTTTAGATTTGGTTGAATTCCTTTTGCACAGTTTTCGTTAAAGCTATTGCAGGAGTCCGCTATCAATCTCGCCGAAGTCAAGAAATTAAAGATCATCATAGGCTTAAAAACATTGAGCTGAAAGTGTCCTGTCATCCCTCCTACATTGATGGCCACATCATTTCCTACTACCTGCGCCATCGCCATAGTCAGCGCTTCTGATTGAGTTGGGTTCACTTTTCCAGGCATGATACTAGAGCCGGGCTCATTAGCAGGAATCTCAATTTCGCCGATACCAGATCTAGGACCAGAAGACAACATACGGATATCATTTCCGATTTTCATCAGAGCGCATGCCACCGTCTTTAGTGCGCCGTGTGCTTCCACGATGGCATCATGTGCAGCCAAGGCTTCGAACTTATTCTTCGCCGTTACAAATGGCAGCCCTGTCAACTTTGCAATATGCTTGGCTACTAATTTATCATAGCCCTTAGGCGTATTCAATCCCGTCCCCACAGCAGTACCCCCAAGCGCCAATTCACTTAGGTGTTTCAGTGAAAATTTGATTGCTGCGATACCATGATCTAGCTGAGACACATACCCGCTTAATTCTTGTCCTAAGGTCACTGGCGTCGCATCCATAAAATGGGTTCTTCCAATCTTTACAATTTTTTTAAACTCCTTCGCCTTTGCTGCAAATGTTTTTTTCAATGCCTCCATTGCAGGTATAGTCTCGTTAACGATCATCGTGTACGCTGCGATATGCATCGCCGTTGGAAAAGTATCATTGCTAGATTGCGACTTATTCACATCGTCATTTGGATGCATAGACTTTTTCTCATCCGTCAGTTTTCCCCCTTTGAGTACGTGTGCCCGATTCGCCACCACCTCATTGACATTCATATTCGACTGCGTCCCTGATCCCGTCTGCCACACCACTAGCGGAAACTGGTCATCTAACTTTCCAGCCAATATCTCATCACACACCTTACCAATGAGTACCGCTTTTGATTTGGGAAGAGCCTTCAACTCGGCATTCGTCTTCGCAGCCGCTTTTTTCAAAATAGCAAAAGCGCGTATCACCTCGATCGGCATCTTATGCCCCCCGATTTTAAAATTCTGCATGGAACGCTGCGTCTGCGCTGCCCAATATTTATCCGCAGGTACTTTGATGGTACCGATACTATCTTTTTCTGATCTAAATTTCATCGTTTATTTTTTTGCACAAAAGTAATATTTTTCGAACAATTTGAGATGAAGATGA